>NZ_JBRBZA010000009.1:0-39378 GCF_053493975.1 Thermomicrobium sp. | reverse complement strand
CTCTCGCTCCACGCGTCGGATCCACCGGCGAGAATAGCCAACTGATAGCGCCGGATGCCATCGTCCCAGACTGCGGTTTGAGGCCAGCCCCAGACCGGATGGGGTGTCCAGCAGAGTTCGATCGGCTCGAGTTCTCGTGTGCAGTGGGTAGCCGGCCCCAGGTAGGGCGTTCCGAGCCCACCGAGACTGATCTGCATGCGGGCCACGAGGGTCGGCCCAGCCAGGCTGACGCGCACGCTCTCCGGGCCTTCGCGGACAGCGGAAAGGACCTGCAGCTGGCCTGGCAGCCTCACGCCAGCCAAAGTGGGGGCGAGGAACTCGATCGTCTCGGGAACGACCTCGAAGACGAGCAGTGTTTGCCACGTGGGACCGTCCGCCTGGAGTACGTAGCAACCCGGGGCATTCACTGGAAGGTCGAGGACGACTCGGCGCGGAGTCGCGGCGTCCGGCTCGATGAACCACGTAGAGTGTTCCCTCAGCGTGGGAAGGAGAGAGAGCTCTTGCGTACGGAACGATCGCAGCAGCACTGGTCCACGCTCGCTCGGGCCGACGATCGTCGAGACGCGGAGTTCCGTTTGACCACGGGCGATCAGGTTTCCGAGATTGACGACAGCATCCGGCCCGATTTCCAAGTACACGGGCCCTTCGCCGACGGCTGTGCCAAATGCCCACGGGCTGCGCGGGCAGTTCGGACTTTCCTCGATCCCTCGCAAGGGACGCTGGCTGAGCGCGCTGGCGAGAAGGTCTTCGGCACGCTCCGGTACATCCTCACTACCGATCGCGCCGACGATGACCGAAACGACGGTACCGCGCTGGCAATCGAGCTCGATCATCGCGACCATCGGTTTTGCCAGCAGGTCATCGGCCTCGCGCAAGAGCGCTGCGGTCACCCGGACGCGATCGGTCTCTTCCGACTGGAAGCGGAGGAACTCGAGGATGCTCCAGCGCTCACCCTGGAGCGCTCGCTGCTCGACCCAATCCAGAAACGCTTCGGGGTGCTCGGAGAAGAGACCGGTGTCGAGTCGATCCGGCTCGCGCGGGATGACCGCGAACCATCGTCTCGCCGCAGTAGCCTCGCTGGTGAGGACCAGCTGACGGAGCAGGGGAAGGTCGGATCGGCTCACCGCCGAGAGAAACGTCTGGAGCGATTCCATCGTGCTCGCGAGGGAACAGGAAGGAGGCAGATCGACTGGTACCGAGGGAGTCGGAAGGACCGGGATGGTCGGGCTCGGTTCGCTGCTCACGGTGGGGATCGGGGAAGAGGGGGCGGGGGACGCCGCCGGTGTCGGAGGGGCCTGTCGGCAGGAAGTCGTCACGATGAGCACAGCCAGGAGACAGCCAAGGAAACGCGCCACGCGGTACTGCTCCTCCGTCCTGCTGCATTCCGGCGGTGGGTATACCACGAGGCGAGCGTCTGGTCAGGGGTGTATCCAGACCACCGTTCCCAGCGGAGTCCAATCGTAGAGCCAGGCTGCGGCATCCAGGGGCAGATTGACGCAGCCATGGCTCATCGGGTGACCGAAGTTGTTGTGCCAGTACGCGCCATGCAGCGCATAGCCGCGGTAGAAATACATCGTGTGCGGGACGTTGGGTAGATCATAGTAATCGATCCCGGGCGTGCCGCCGCGCATCCGCTCGTAGCGCAACTTGACGTACACCCGGAACGTTCCCACTGGTGTCGGATACTGTGGCAAGCCGGTCGAGACCAGTGTCGCGAAGACGAGGCGATCTCCTTCCCAGGCACGCAGGGCCTGCTGGCTCAGATCGACTTCGATCCACTTGGCTTCCTGCACTGGGGCGCCGGTTGGTGGTGTGCGGACGAGAGCAGGCGCTCCGGGAAAGAGTTCGGGGTCGAAGACCGGCACGTCAGGGGGGCGAGGGACGGGATCGCGAGCAGTGCCGATCCGGTTGGCTGCCCAGGCACCGAGCGGGGTGATTTGGATTTCGTCGTGAGTGCCGCGAGCTTCCGGATGCCATTCCAGACGCGCCCGCTCGAAATACTGGACAGTCAACCCGTCTTCGCTCAGTTCCTCGCTGATCGGGTAGCCGAAGATGCGAAGCGCCCCATGCCGTTCCCAGAAAGCTCGGAAACCAGAGCAGAGATTGTGCTGCGTCTGGAGGAAGTACCGGCAGGCGGCCGACTCGATCAGCGGCGTCGGGCGGAAGGCCCGGTCGGAGCGTCCCTGTGTGGCTTCAGCTCCCAACCGGCGCAACTGAACGCGCCATTCGGCTGGTGCCTGCGGGTGCCACTCGAAGACCGCCCGCTCGAAATACTGCACCGTGAGTCCACCCTCGTCGCGTTCCTCGCTCAGCGGGTAGCCAAAGAGCCGAATATCGCCGTGAGCGAGCCAGAAATCCAGAAAACCGAAGGCCAAAGTGTGACCGGTCTGTGGGAAGTAGATACGGTCTGGTCCGCCGCGAACAGCATGAGCCGGCGTCGCCCAGCTGAGGAGGACCACGATCAGCGCGAAACCGGCGAGGCTGCGCGTCGTCCAAGTTGCGCGTGGCGCCAGCGTGATCGGTGATCGCATGCCGCTCGGCCCGGCTGATCGCGTACCGTCGCTCCGAGCATAGCGATCCAGCGTGGCGCTGCCAAGACGACAACCTGGCAGGACGCGCACCGTGCGTGCTCAGCGAGTTCGCTCCGTATCCGGCGAGAGCGAAGCACCTAGTGCGCGCGGGGGCACGATCTGACTGACGACGCGGCCGGAGCCTGCTCGGCGTGCGGCACAGGTAGACGGACCGTCTCGCCGCGTCCGGGTGATCGCGTCAGGATCGGCGCGGCGTCGCTACCGGCGCGGGATCACCAGCACTTGTCCAGCTTGCAGCTGGTTCGGATCCTCGATCTGGTTGGCCTCGATCAAAGCTTGCAGCGAGACGCCGAAGCGGACTGCGATGCTATAGAGCGTATCGCCTGGTTGGACGACGTACGTCGTCCCGTCACCGGCCGGTTGCGCGGCGGGCGCTGTTGGGGTCGGGGGCATGCTGGACAAGTTCGCTGGAGCCGGCGTCGGCGTCACGACCGGCAGGACCGGGAGCGGGGTCGGTGTGGGAACGAGCGTCGGTGTGACGGTCGGCGTGGCACGGCCGAACGGCAGGCATGCCGCGCCGAGCAGCATGACGAGCAGTGAGACGACTCCGGTACGCCACATCGTCACGGCTCCGCCTCCCCGAACAATCGTCGCTGCAGTCGCTCGATCTCGCTCCGGCGCTCCTGCTCGGCTTCGCTATCCTGCTCCAGAGTGACGCGTAGCACTGTGCCTCGGCGTGCCCAGGGAAGTGCGGTGCGTGGAACGACGAGTTGCTGCCCATCGTCGAAGACGAGCACAGCGAGTTCCTGCCCTTCTTCGGTCATCTCGAAGCGGTCGATCGTTGCCCAGAGTTGCAAGGCGGTCACGATCGTGTCTTCTCCGTCCGGATCGCGTACTGCTTCCCATCCGTGACGACCAGAACGCTACCGTCGAGATCGGTTCGGTAGGTCTGGGCTCCAGCTCGCCGCAGCCGGTCGAGTGTCACCCGATGGGGATGTCCGTACGGATTTCCTGCCCCCACCGAGATGAGCGCGACCGCTGGCTGCACTGCTGCCAAGAATGGCTCGCTCGACGACCTGCGACTGCCATGGTGGCCGACGACTAGCAGATCCGCACGAAGTCCTTCCCCGTCGCGCGCGACGAGCTCGGCTTCGCCCGGCTCCTCGAGGTCACCTGGCAGCAGCATGCGAATAGCGCCGTATTCGACGAGCAGCACCACACAGTTGTCGTTGTCGCTCACGGTACCGTCTGGCGTTCGCAGGAACGGGCGCTCGGGCCAGAGGACGCGAGCAGTGACCCGCTCGCCGAGCGGCAGGACCAGGCCGCGTTCCGCCCGAATGGGCCGGATCCCCTTTTCGGCGACGAGACGCAAGGTCTCGGCATACGCACGGTTGGTCGAAGGCAGGCCCGGATCGACATAGGCTGCGACAGGAAAGCTGGCCAGGAGCGCGGGCATGCCACCGACATGGTCCTGATCCGGATGGCTCAAAACTACGTAGTCGAGACGCTCGATACCACGAGCGCGCAGGAACGGGATGATCACGCGTTCCGTGTCCTGGCGACTGTTCCCCGCGTCGTACACCAGTGCGTGCCCGTCGGGCGTCACGATGGCGACCGCGAGTCCCTGGCCGACATCGAGGACTGCCAGCGTCATCTCGCTGGCCGGACCGGTCGCGGAACGACCGGCTGGCAGGCAGCCGGTCAGGATTCCGAGAAGCAGAAGGAGCAGCGTGATCCTACGCATGAGACTCATGCTCCAGAAGCGCGCCGGACCAGCCAGAGCCGCTGGAGCACCGTCAGGTTGGTCGCCACGGCCAGGAGCCAGAGTGCCCAGATCGGTCGCTCGGCTAGGAGTCCGAGCGCCAGCACGACGATGCGTTCCGGACGGGCGAAAAAGCCCTGCGTCAACCGAAGACCAGCACCCTCGGCGCGAGCGCGGACATAGCTCACGAGAATGGAGCCGACGATGACGGCATAGCAGAGGAGAACCGGCACTGTTCCCGTCGAGGAACGGGTGAACCAGACGAGGAGTCCGCCGATGACCAGCGCCTCGGCGTAGCGGTCCAGAACCGAATCGAGGATGCCGCCGAAGCGGGTGACGCGCCCGGTGGCGCGGGCGACTGCCCCATCCAGCATGTCGAAGATCCCGGCGAGGAGAAGGAGCCCACCGGCCAAGCGAAAAGCTCCCTCCGCGGCGACCCATCCGACGAGCCCGTTGAGGAGCAATCCCATCAGCGTCAACTGGTTGGGTGTGAGGCCGGTTCGCCCGACGAGTTCGCCGACCCGCTGCAAGCGGAGACGGACCCGGTCGGCTACCAGTGAACTGAGCACTGCAGCTCACCTCCATGACCATGCTTTCAAGGCGAGACGGAGCGAGGTCCACCAATCGATCGGTGGTTCGGTCGTCGTCTCGCGGACACCGCGCAAGAGTCGCTCATAGTACGCGAGGGTCCGCTGGGCGATCGCTGCCCAGGAGAACTGCTCAGCTCGCTGCCGTCCGGCCTGTCCCAATCGTTCGCGCAGTGCCGGATCAGCGAGAAGGTGCACGAGTGCGAGGGCGAGCACCTCGGGATTCTTCCGTTCGACGAGCAACCCCTCGATACCGTGCCGCAGGACGAAGCGAAAGCCGCGGATGTCGGTGGCCACGACCGGCTTGCCGCTGGCCATCGCTTCGAGTAGGACGATCCCAAAGCTTTCGCCGCCCGTGGCTGGGGCACAGAACACGTCGCACGCTGTGTAGTATGCAGGCAACACCTCGTCCGCCACGGGGCCGGTGAAGCGAACATGATCGACGAGTTCGTACCGCTCCAGCTGCCGAGCGTACCGAGCGGGATCACCGGGACCGACGACCAGCAAGAGCACGTCGGGAAACTCGCGACGGACGAGTGCCAGGGCTTCGATGAGATAGCGCAACCCTTTCCGGGACTCGTTGAAACGACCGACGAAGAGCAGGGTCGGTCGGCCGAACTGGGCGATCGGGGGAACGTCGGGGCGAAAGCGCTGAACATCGATGCCGTTGGGGATGAGCTCGTAATAGCCGGGGAAATAGCGTGCGATCGATTCCAGCGCCGCTGGTGAAACGGCGATGCGTCCGTGTAGTTTGGCGAAGAGCATGCTCAAAAGAGGGCGAGCTGAAAGGTATCCCCAGTTGTGGGCTCGAGCAGCGTGAAACGTGCCGACATTGACTGACCGGGAGTGGAACAACGCGAGCTGCGGCAGCATCGGGGCCAACGGCTCGTGGAGATGGACGATGTCGAACCGTTCCCGACGCAGGAGATCCTTCACCTTACCGGAAACGAACGGTGAGAGCGTGATGCGTGCCGTCGATCCGTTGGCGGGGATCGGTACGGCGACGCCGAGTTTGACGATGTGACCGTCATCGCTTTCCGTTTCGCCCGGTGAACGCGGGGCCAGGATGCGGGTCTGGTGGCCGAGCTTGCGATATTCTGCATCGAGGTGGAGAATGTGCTCGTTGACGCCACCAGGACAGCTGAAATCGAACGGGGAGACGAAGAGGATCCGCATTGCACGCTCCGTCACCATTCGAGAGAGGAGACCATGACCAGTTGGTCGATTGTCCTCTTCGCGAGTGGACTCTGGTGGATGCTGGCGACGATCTGGCGACTGCTGCGACCGGACCCACGTCGAGCGCTCTGGCTCGCGCTGATGCGCGATGTCGTCCCGGCTCCTTTGGTCGGTCTCCTCATCGCGCGCCTTCTCTGATCCGTTTCACCGGTCGGACGCTGATTCGGCTGCGTTCGCTGCGCCAGCTTCCTCGGTTCCCTCCGCTGGTGGCGCAGACAGGACGATCGCATCCCGCCCGATGGTACAAACCTGATCGATCGGCACGGTCCGACGACGGCCGAGCAAGCCGGCAATCCCGAGCGGTGCGATGACGAGATGGGTCACGGCACCGGTTTGGGGATCGATCTCGGCATCGTCGACTGTCCCGACTGCCTCACCACGCTCCGTGACTACCCGCGAACCGACGAGGTCATCGATCCGGCGCAGGTGCTCGGTTGTGGTAGTGGCCGGGCGCAACACCTGGCTGCTCGGAACCATCACTGCATCGCGGCCGATGCTATGGATGTCAGAAAACGATACGTCACTGACGTCACCCCGGAAGGGACCACCGCGCCGGACGCGGACGATCGCGATGCGGCGTTCCTGAGGATCGAGCAAGACATCCTGTACCTGCCCGAATCGCTCGCCGGACTCGACCGCAATGACAGGCATGCCCCGCAAGCTCCGTAGCTCCACCGTCGCACCGTCCCTGCTGCCGGTCCGCGTTTCCTCGGCTCCATCATACCCGGCTGAACTCGTTCCTGTCGTGTATCCTCTTGCCGCGGACACCGGGGGCGGAGCGAGGCCAGCATGGTAGGACGAGGAATGCGGAAACCGGGCGGCAACGGCCGACGATCCCGGGCGAACGGCCAGCGCAAAGCGAACGGTGGAGCGATCCTGCTCGCGCGCCGCCGGCGTGCTCGTCGCCGGCATCCGGTCACGACGGTGCTGCTCCGGCTGCTCACAGCGGTCGCTCTCTCCGTCGTGTTGCTGGTGTTGGCTGGTGCGGGCGTCGTGGGCGCGGCGGGGTACTTGGGTTGGTCTGCGCTCACAGCCGATCTGCCGTCACCGGATCGGTTCGAGGCCCTGGAGTTCCAGACGACCAAGATCTACGACCGGAACTGGGTCCTACTGAGCGAGGTGACCGATCCGACGACGGGCTACCGCACGACGATCAGCTATGAGGAATTGATGGACCATATCCGGCAACAGCAAAACGATCCGACCAAGCCGCACCGAGCGTGGATCGTCGATGCGACGATCGCTGCTGAGGATGCGACCTTCTGGACCAATCCGGGTGTAGAGCCGCGCGCGATTCTGCGGAGCTTGGTCTTCAACTTGAGTGGCGAGAGTACGAGCGGTGCCTCGACGATCACCCAGCAACTGGTGCGGATGCTCTACCCGGAAGCGATCGGGACGGAGCGGACGTACCGGCGCAAGGTGCGCGAGGCGATCATGGCGATCCGCTTCACGCAGCGGTACTCCAAGCAAGAGATTCTCATGATGTACCTGAACAATGTCTATTACGGCAATCGGGCGTACGGTATCGATGCGGCGGCACAGGCGTACTTCAACAAGTTCGCCTGGGAGCTGAGCTTGGCCGAAGCGTCGATGCTGGCTGGGTTACCGCAGGCACCCAGCGTCTATGATCCGACGAAGAATTTCGAACTCGCCAAGCGGCGCCAGCGGTATGTGCTCGACCGTATGGTCGAGCTCGGCATGATCACCCAAGAAGAAGCTGACGCAGCCTTCGCTGAACCGCTCCATCCGCAAACGCGGGAAGGACGCTACAACAAGGCTCCGCATTTCGTCAACTTCGTGCTCGAGTATCTCGAGGCGAAATATGGCCCAGCGGCGGTCTATCGCGGTGGTCTCATGGTTCGCACCACGCTCGATCTCGATGCCCAGCAGGCGGCCGAAGAAATCGTCAAGCGTCGCGTTCAGCAGCTCGCCCCCTATCGCGTCAACAACGGTGCCCTGGTAGCCATGCTTCCCTGGAGCGGCGAGATCATCGCGATGGTCGGCAGCGCCGACTTCTACAACGATGCGATCGATGGCCAGTTCAATGTGACGACAGCCGAGCGTCAGCCCGGCTCAGCGATCAAGCCGGTCACGTATCTGACTGCCTTCGAGAAAGCCGGTTGGTATCCCGGTACGATCGTCTTCGACTATGCTAAAGTTTGGAACATTCCCGGTTTCGGGAAGTACGAGCCGAAGAATGCGACCGGGCAGCATTTCGGTGCCATCACCGTCCGCGAGGCACTCGCCAACTCGCTCAATATCCCGGCACTGCAGGCGATCGAGGTGGTCGGTGTCCCGGCGATGATCGACATGGCGCACCGGCTCGGCATCAAGACTGGTTTCTGGCGGGATCCCAACTTCTACGGCATTTCGATCACGCTCGGCGGTGGGGAGGTCTCGCTCCTCGAGTTGACCAATGCCTACGCGACGATCGCGAACAATGGTAAGTATGTCCCCTACAATCCGATCGCGGAAATCATCGCTCCAGGAAACAACCGGATCTACCAATTAGATCGTGCGACGGTTCTCGATCAGGCCAAGCAGGTGGTCCGGGCTGAGTATGCCTATCTCATGACGAGCATCCTCTCCGACAACAAGGCGCGTGCCATGATCTTCGGGCTGAACAATCCGTTGATACTGCCGGAACTCGGTAACCGCCCAGTCGCGGCGAAGACCGGGACGTCGGAAGACGCGCGTGACCTTTGGACAGTCGGCTACACCACCGATCTCGTCGTCGGCGTCTGGGTCGGCAATACCGACAACAGCCCGTCGCGGGGGTTGGACGGTATCTCGAGCGCTGCCTTGATCTGGCACGATTTCATGGTGAAAGCGCATCAAGATCCACAAATCGCCCGCTCGCTCCTCGGTGCCGATGGCCAACCGATCCCGATCGAATTTCCGCGGCCGCCGGGTATCGTGGAGGTTCAGGTCTGCGCCGCGACCGGCAAGTTGCCGATTCCGGGCGCACGCACGGTTACCGAACTCAGTGTCCGCGATGGGCCACCCCGGTTGCGTTGTGATCAGGCATCCGAGTATGAGCTGCGCGAACTCAGGGCTGCTCTGGCGACACCGAAGGGGATGACCGGACGTGGCTGGAGTTCGCTGCAAGCCTATGCCGCGATGGTCGGTGTCGGCGCGCGGATCGAGATTCAGCGCCCGACCCCGACGCCCGGCTCGGGCGACGAGACGGGTCCGATACCTGGGGCTCCACCGGTCGGTGCACCGTCTCCCGGCGGAGCAGCACCGCCGAGCAGCGGTTCCCAGCTGGCTCCACCGCGTCCCTCCTTGCCTGGTGAAATTCCGACTCCCGCAACTCCTTGAGTCGTCTCGCTCACCGGTCATGTGTGCTGTCGGGTGACGGCTGGTACACCGGAAACGCAGTCTTCGCACCGTTCACGGTTGCGTTCCCGCGTGGTATCGTTCACGGGTGGCATCGCTCTCGACTCCCAAAGAGCGGCCGGCGGAGCGAGGCGGTGGAGGAGCGAGGAGCAAAGGACCAGTCTCGGAGAACGCTCACCGCAGGGTGAGCGGCTGTGGCCTCCCCCGACGACGAGACACGGTGAGCGTTTTCGCAAGGAATCGTCACAGTTCGCTCCTCGTCTCGATCCGGGTCTCCTCATCCGGTCTGCGCGGCGCAGTGGAGTCGAAGCGGTCGAAGAGCAGGCGTTGGTAGCGCTCGTTCGCAAGGGTGTCCCGAACGATCGGGGATACTCGGTGCGGTCGCTACGGAAGGAACGATCATGACGACGCGACTGGAGCCCTATCCGGATGTCGTCGTCGTGGGCGGTGGGATCATCGGCACGACGATCGCCTACGCGCTGGCGCGACAAGGCAAGCGTGTGACGCTTCTCGAACGGGAATCGATCGGCGATGGAGCGTCGGCGGCCTCCGCAGGGATCGTGAGTCCACTGGACGAACGGCACCATCCGGTCGAACTTCAGGAGTTGCTCTGGCGCAGCCTGCGCTCGTACCCATGGCTGATCGGGTCGCTCCAGGAGGAGACGGGCCTGGCGGTCGGTTTTCAGCAGTGGGGAACGCTTTTGGTCGCCGAGACCGAGGCGGAAATCGCTGATATCCAAGCGGTCGGGACATGGCTCGAGGAACGCGGCTTCGCCGTGGAATGGCTCGATGGCCCCACGGTGCGTGAGGCAGAGCCACTCTTGCCGGTCCACGTGCAGGGAGCATTGCGTATCGAGGAAGGAGCGAGTGTCCTCGTGCCGCAGCTCGTGCGGGCGACGGCGCTCGCTGCCCAGCGCTCTGGTGCGACGGTTCTCGAGCATACCGCCGTCGTCGGGCTGGAGACGGCGGGTGACCGCGTGCTGGCCATCCAGACTGCTCGCGAACGCATCGTGACTGCAGCCGTCGTCTTGGCAGCCGGTGCCTGGTCCGGCCAATTGACTGCTCCACTCGGGCGGCCACTCCCGACCTTGCCGGTCAAGGGTCAGATGGTCTTGATCGATGGGACGACACGACGTCCCCGATCGATCATCGGCGCGCCAGGGGTGACTGGCTACGTGGTACCCCGTGCGGACGGCTTGGTCTGGGTCGGGACGACAGTCGAGCGAGGACGTTGGGGTACTCGACCGACCGCGCAGGGTCTGTGGTTCTGCATCGATACAGCTCGACGTCTCGCGCCGGCTCTCTTGCAAGAAGAACTCTTCTGGGCAGGGGCAGGGTTGCGCCCCGGCACGGTCGACGATCAGCCGATCCTGGGTCGGCTACCTGGCTGGCGCAATGTTTGGGTGGCCACCGGCCACTTCCGGCTCGGCATCATGTTGGCGCCGATCACGGCTGAGCTGATCGCGCGGGCATTGGAACTCGAGAGCGAGGACGGCATCCCATCCCGCTTTTCCCCGCAGCGGTTCCTCGTCGACCCGAGCAGTTAGCGCGCGACGACGGTGCGCACGCTGGGATCTCCGCTGTGTCGCGCTCGTGCCTCCCAGCGCACCGCAGTGTGCGGTCAATCGTCGCTGCGGGTCAGTGCGAACGTCGCGGCTGGATCATCGGCCGAGCGATGACCGCCGAAGACCATCGTCGCGCGGAGGAGGAAGGCTCCCGCGAGAGCGAGGATGCTGGCCAGGAGCCCGAGCCGCTGGCGCCAGCGCCGCGGGAGCAGCAGCGCAAGGCCGTGCAACGCGAGTGCAGCAGCAGTGGTCGTGCGGGTACCGGCGAACGCGCGCCCTTCGGCCTCTCGGCGCAAGGGGTGACCGATCACCGGACCGCTCTTCCGGTGAACCGCTTCGAGGAGCGCGATCTCGCCTGCGAGGGCGAGGAACTCGACCTGGGCCAAGGCCTGCTCCGCTCGGTCACTCCGGGCTCGGCGTGCCAGCAGGAGGGAGAGCGTCGCAGCCGCGCTGGAAAGCGCCGAGCAGAGAAACAGCGGTCCCAAGAGCAAGGCGTTACGTGCCCAAAGGGGTACGGCCGTTGCGCCGAGCAGGACACCAGTGTAGCCAGCGAGGAAGAAAGCCGGGATCGTGCTGGCAATGGCCAACGCGCGGTCCGGCAGCTTTCGGAAGCCGCGCACCAGACGATGCGAACGACCGAAGAAGCCGTCATCGACTGCTTGCCGCAGCGCGTTGAGGAATGCGCTCAGACTGAAGGCGATCAACCCCCAGACGCCCAGAGACATCGGCGAACGCAACTTGATCACCCGGAGCATGTGATGAAAGCGCTCTGGACGCCCGAGGTCGACGATCAACAGCAGGGGGCCTGGCAAGACGGCGAGGAAGGCGAGATAGCGACCCGCTCGCACGACCGGTCGAACTGAAGGACCACCGAAGAGTCGAGCGGCCGCAGCGAGGACGGCGCTTCCCCCGGCGAGACCGCCCAAGACGAAGTAGAACACGATCGGCCAATGCCAATGCGGGCCATGGATGACGGGGAGTCCATAGTAGCTGTCGCGCGTCGCGGTGCCGAGAGGCTCGCCAGGTGCGCTTCGGTATCGCCGAGCTCGGAGTTCAGCCATCGTGCATCCTTCCCACTCGGCGGAAAGAGAACAGGGTGGCGATGCCGAGTGCCAATGCGGCCAGCGCGGTGGTGAGGAACGCAGGCAGCACGCGCCGCTGGGGAAGTTCGGGCTTGGCCGGCAGGTTATAGACCTCCGGTGGTGCTGTCAGGATGAAGAAGGCGTTGAGTCCACCGATGCCGCCGGTACCACCGAGTGCCTGGTCACCGTAAATGCGAGCGTCCACACCTTGGGTGCGCAGTTCGCTGACGCGTGCTCGTGCCCGGTCCATCAAGGCATGCACCGGACCGAACTGAATGGCATCGGTCGGGCAGGCCTTGGCGCAGGCTGGTTCGAGCCCGTCCTTCAAGCGGTCGTAGCACAGGGTGCACTTGTGCGCCTTGCCGTCGAGCGGGCTCAGGGCAGGGACGCCGAACGGGCAAGCCGGAACACAGTAGCCGCAGCCGTTGCAGATATCCTGCTGGATGACGACCGTATCGAACTCGGTGCGGATGATGGCGCCGGTCGGACATGCTTCCATGCAACCGGCGTTGACGCAGTGCTTGCAGACGTCGCTCAGCATCAGCCAGTTGCTCTGGAACGGCGCTAGGGTGGTTGGTCGCCGACCTTCCCGATCGCTGATCCGCTCGATAAAGGCCACATGCCGCCAAGTGGTCGCGCCGAGATCGCCGGTATTGTCGTAGCTCATGCCGGTGAAGCCGAACTCGTCCATCGGCAGTTGGTTCCACTGCTTGCAGGCGACCTCGCACGCTTTACAGCCGATGCAGAGGGTGGTATCGGTGAGGAAGCCGAAGGCGCCTGGCCGGGCTCGCGTGGTGCCTTCGAGTGCTGCTGGTCCCTTCACGGTCCCTTTCCTTCCCGCAAACGCCCCTTGCGGATCGTGCAGGTGAACGACTTGGCCTCGTGAATGAGAGAGTTCGGGTCTTCGATCAACGCAGCCAGCTCATTCGCGATACCGCCGGTGGCCAAGCCGCCGAAGCCGAAGTGCCACGGCATGCCGATGACGTGGACGGTCCGTCCCGCGATGGTGAGCGGCTGAACACGCTCGGTGACGAGCGCGCGTGCCTCGGCACTCCCGCGCGCCGTCTCGACGATGACCCAGTCGCCGGTCGCGATGCCGAGTTCACGTGCGAGTTCGGGGCTGATTTCGACGAATCCGGCTGGTTGCAGCTCGGCGAGCCACGGTACCCAGCGACTCATTCCTCCAGCGGTGTGATGTTCAGTCAATCGGTAGGTGGTGATGACGTACGGGTAGCGTGGGTCGGCGATCTCGTGATAGGGATTATCCGGTCGGAGGAAGACCGGGGCGACCGGACTCCGTGGCTGAGCCGGATAGAGCAGGTTGGGAACCGGACTCTCCCACGGTTCGTAGTGCGTGGGCAGTGGCCCGTCGACGAGGCCGTGCGGGACGAAGAGCCAGCCGCAGCCGTCCAGCATCATGATGAAGGGAGCGGTACCGGGGTGAGCATCGAGTCCCTTGGCCCCGGGAGGCGGCTGGTAATCGGGCGGCTTGGTGGCGGGAAAATCGGGAACGTCGTACCCGACCCAGCGTCGCTGCCCGGGGTCCCACCAGATCCACTTCTTGCGTTCGCTCCAGGGGCGACCCTGTGGGTCAGCTGAAGCGCGGTTGTAGAGAATGCGGCGATTGGCTGGCCACGCGAAGCCCCAATCGAGGCTGGCACGGTCGTCGCCGCGTCGGCGCTTGGCGCGATGCTCACCCTCCGGTGTGACGATACCCGCGTAGATCCAGCAACCGCAGGCAGTCGATCCGTCGTCAGCCAGTTCATGGAATCCGGCGACCGGTCGTCCGTCAGCGACACGATACCCGCTGATCTCGCGGGCGACCGCCATGAGGTCTGGCTCCTGGTGCGATCCAGTCGTGGGGTAATCCCAGGTCAAGGCTCGGATTTGCTGTCCGGCCGGAGAATCGTCGTCGGCGTAGAGTTCCTTGAGGCGACGGCCGAGGTGGTAGATGAAATGCGCCTCGGAGCGCGCATCGGCCGGTGGATCGACGGCTTTGTCGTGCCACTGGACGAGGCGATGCGTGTTGGTGAAGGTGCCGTCCTTCTCTGCCGCGATCGCCGCTGGTAGGAAGAAGACCTCGGTTCGGATGTCTTGGGGCCGGACCTCGCCGTTGCGCACTTCCGGGGCATCGTACCAGAAGGAGGCAGTCTCGATCTCGTGGACGTCCCGCACCACCAGCCAGTCCAGATTGGCCAGTGCGCGGCGGGCCAGCCGCGCGTTTTGTCCGCCGACGGCTGGGTTCATTCCCATGACGAAGAGTCCCTTGATGATCCCGTCCTCCATCATGGTGAGGATCGACTGGAAGGAGTAGTCGCCACCGATCTTGGGGAGGAGGGTGTAACCGAAGTCGTTCTCTGGGGTCGCTGCATCCCCGTACCATGCCTTGAGGAGCGAGATCAGGAACTTGGGCATGTCGTACCAGAGGCCAGTTGCGGGGCGCTCGCTAGCGAAGTAGCCAGCGAGCGTCGCGTGTTCCGGGACTGCGCGTGGCATCTTGAGGTAACCGGGCAAAAGATCGAAGAGCGTCGGGATGTCGGTCGATCCCTGGATGGTCGCGTGCCCACGGAGTGCCAGAATGCCTCCGCCGGGACGGCCGATGTTGCCGAGCAGGAGCTGCAGCAAGGCGCAGCAGGAGATGATCTGCGTGCCGATGGTGTGCTGCGTCCAGGCGACCGCGTAGCAGAAAGCGGTCGTCCGCTCGCGGCCGGAGTTGGCGAGGATCGTCTCGGCGACGCGGAGGAACAGCTCGCGCGGCACGCCGCAGACTGCCTCGACGAGTTCCGGCGTATAACGTGCGAAGTGCCGTTTCACGAGTTGGAAGGCGCAGTTGGGATGCTGGAGCGTCGGATCCCGCTCCGGCTCGACCAGCGGGCGGCAGGGCCAGCGCTCACCCTCGACGGGGTGGATCTGCCCGGCATAGTGCCAGCTTGCGGAATCGTAGCGGCGTTGCTCGGCTCGGTATCCGCTGAAGAGACCCGCGAGTTCCTCGGTATCGCGGAACTCCGGCGAGACGATCACGCTGGCGTTCGTGTAGTGGACCACGTACTCGCGGAAGAAGGGGTCGGTCTGCCAACGTTCGTGATTGACGACATAGTTGACCAGCGCGCCGAGGAAGACGAGATCGCTGCCTGGCCGGATCGGGACGTACAGATCGGCGAGTGCCGAGGTGCGCGAGAAGCGCGGATCGACGTGAATCACGGTCGCCCCGCGCTGGCGTGCCTTGACGACGAAGCGGAAGCCGACCGGGTGATTCTCGGCCATGTTCGAGCCCATGATGACGATGCAGTCGCTGTCGGCGAGACTCGCCAGCGTCGTCGTCGCACCGCCTCGACCCAGCCGGGCGCCCAGACCGGGCACCGTGCTGGAGTGTCATATGCGCGCTTGGTTCTCGACCGCGACGATTCCCAGTCCACCGGTGAACAGCTTCTTGATGAGATAGTTCTCCTCGTTGTCCAGCGTCGCTCCGCCCAGATGGGCGATGCCGAGCGTGCGGTTGACCACGAGGCCGTGCTCGTCACGGTGGACGAAGGTCGCGTCGCGGGTCCGTTTGACCAGCTGCGCGATCCGCTCCATCGCCCACTCCAGCGGACGCTCTTCCCAGTGATCGCTGTAGGGCGCACGGTACTTGACGCGGAGCTCGCGCAACGGACTGTGGATGAGCTGCCAGGTGGCTGCGCCCTTGGGACAGAGCGTTCCGCCGTTGATCGGGCTCTCGTAGTTCCCCTCGATGTCGATGATGCGCCCGTCCTTGGTATAGACGAGCTGGGAGCATCCGACCGCACAGTAGGGGCAGACGCTGATGCTGACGTCGGCGCCGCGGATGCGTGCATGAGCCTGGCGCGTCGTCTCGCTCACCGGGTTCGGAACGAAACCGACGTGCTGTCGCAGCCGTTGGAGAAGCCTCATGAGCGCTCGCCTTCCGTTCTCCTTGCTGACGCTTGGTCGAAGACCGCTGTCGCGCGTCCATGATAGCTGAAGAGTTGGAGCGCCTGCCGCCACGCTCCTTGGCCTTCACCCTTGGGCTCGTGCGCCGAGCGATATTCCGCCTTGCGGAAGAATTCGTTGCACAGGTGCTCCAGGTTCGCGGGTCGGTCGCGCAGGACCTGGTGGATCGTCGCGATCGGTTGCTCGTGGTGTCTGCCGGCAGCTCGTGCCACTCGATGGACATGAGGGAGACAGCACCCGCCGCTGGCGGCAGAGTGGTTGTGCACATCTTCGTCGTACTCCAGGACGTCGAGCAACATCAGCGCGGTGTAGCTCGATGCCTGCTCCTCGACCTCGCACAGAAGACAGGGTCCATCCGGCTGGAGGACACGTGCCGCAGCTGCTGGAACCTGCTCTGCAGGGGTGGTGCTGGCGCATCGAGGGCTCGCGGGATATCGGCGATGATCCAGCTGAAGATCGCCGTCAGCTGCCACTGTGGCCCACACTCGCCGATCAGGGTGAGGTGACGCGGGCAGAAACCGCGCGATCGGACGTACCGGAGAACGACGCTCGGCTCGCTGAAGGATTCGTGAAAGAACCAGAAGAGGTAGCGCTCGATCGCTGCCTCGCTGGCACGACAAATCGGGCATCCTCCTCGTCGCAGCAGGTGACGGATCTCGCTGGCGGCGTACGCTGCCGGAGCGTGTCGGTGCATCGCTGCTACCAGCGGACGACCAAAACGCTGCAGGGAGCGTGGCGCACCACCTTATCGGCAGTCGTGCCGAGGAAGACTCCCCAGACCCCGGAGCGGCCGCTGTGCCCGATCACCAGCAAATCGAACGCGCCGCGCTGCGCTTCCTGGACGAGCAGTTGGGCAGGATGCCCGATACGAGTCACCGTGTGCAGTTCCACCCCGAATTCTGTTGCCTGCCGCCGCGCTGCCTCTTGCAGAGTGCTCAGCTCTTGTTCGACGATGCGACGCTGTTCGTCGATCTCCGCGACGGTTGCTGTTCCCCACTGTGGAATCTCGATGACGGAGAGGCTCCATAATTCAGCCCCGAACAGGCGTGTCAGCTCGATGGCGTGGCGCAGGGCCGCCTGTGCCCCTGGTGAGCCATCGAATCCGACGAGAATCTTGCGGTACATCGCTCAACCGTCCTCTCGTGTCGCTCGCTCGGCAACGAGTTCCGTCTCGACTCCAGGCCGAGGCACCGCGCTGTCGGCCGGGGCGCGCGGCGTCTCCTCTGTGCGTGGCAGGAACCAGGTCTGTGCGATCCACGTGGGTACCAACGCGGAGGCGATCACGGCGGTCACCAGTGCGGTGTACTGGGTGCGGTCGATGATGCCGTTGTTGAGGCCGAAGAGTGCGGAAATAGTGCCAAAGGTCAGGCCGGTCGACATCAGCAGGGTGGTGTAAGCGCTCGTGCGCCGCTCGAGCCCGAAGACGAGCGTCAACGGTCCGACTCCGAGAAGCTTCGTGACCATCTTGACCAAGAGCAGCGCGATGATCAACCCGATACTGCTGACGAGCGCCGGCAGGGAAACGTACAAGCCTGCCTTGAGGAAGTACCATGGCGTCAGCAGAGCGAAGGCCAGGGTCCGCAGGCGCAGCATGAGTGGGCGATGATGCGTGAAAATCTCAGCGATGGCCAGGCCGACCAAGTACGCTGGCAGAACAGCTTCGCTCTTGGCGATCGTCGCCAGCCAACCAAGGAAGAAGAGTACCAGGAACAGGAATTTGACTTCTGGCTCGCTGACGCGGTTTCCCCACGCTGCGATCACGAATCGTGTCACTCGCCCGAGCAGGAAGAGCGTGACTGCCGTGACGACGACGAAAACCATGAGGTGCAGGTCATAGTTCGCAAAGAGAAGTCCCAATGCGAGAACCGTGCCCAAGTCGTTGACGAAGCAGGCGGCCAGGATCAACTTGCCGATGTCGGTCTCGTTCAATCCAGTTTCCACCATCACCGCATAGACGACGGCGACCGAAGTGGTGGAGAGAGCGAGGCCACCGATCCAGGCTTGTGGCCAGCTCCAACCCACGACGAAGCGAGTGAAGGCGGCGGCACCGAGAAACGGCGCGAGGAATCCAGCGAAGCCGATCGCGAGACTCGCCTTGAGGTGCCGGCGCAGGGCTTCCGGCTCGATCTCCGCCCCGGCGAGGAAGGTGAGGACGACCGCCCCAAAACTGGCGAGCGCATTGATCCAGGTATCGGTTTGGAGGCCGAGCGCATTCCCGGCGACGACACCGACCAGGATCTCGACGAGTGCGACGGACAGGCCGAGACGAATGGAGATGATGCTCGCCAGAAATGCGAGTCCGATCCAGAGTGCGGCAGTGGCCCAAATGTTTGCCATCGATGCCCCCTTCCCGCTCGTTCTGTTCGCCGTTTTCGAGGACGGGGGCAGAAGAAAAACTCCTGCCCGCACGTCCTGCGAGCAGGAGCCATCAGCCTTATCTGGCGCTTCGGGCTCTCGGCGAGCCCCGGCGGACTCCATCGCCGTTCGACTGTAGTCTACCACTGTTCCGGGAAAAGGGAAGGGAATCCGCTGTCGCGGGAGAGCTGTCCCGAGGAACACTGCGATCGCTCCTGCGCCGTCTCATCGGCTAACGGGCAAAATCGCTGGAAGCCAGGGCGAGTGCGCGACCGCCTGTTCCTCTGCTATCCTTCCGGGAGCGAGGTGCAGGAACGTGGCGAACCGCGGGGCAGACTGGTTGGCGCAAGCGCGACGCGATCTCGCCCATGCTGAGCGGGCGCGCCAAGCTGGCGACTACGAGTGGGCTGCCTTCGCTGCGCAGCAGGCTGCTGAGAAGGCTGTCAAAGGGTTGCTCCTGGGGCTCGGTGGGGAGGGATGGGGCCACAGCGTCTGGCGATTGCTCCGCGGACTGGCCGCTCGCCTCGAGGTACCGGAAGCGTTGCTCGACGCTGCCCGACGACTGGATCGCCACTATATACTGGCGCGCTATCCGAACGGTTTCCCCGCCGGTCTTCCCGGCGAGTACTACACGGAACGCGATGCAGCGGAGGCGATCGCCGATGCACGAGCGATCGTCGAGTACTGTGAGCGTGCGTTTCCTCGACCGTGAGAGTGTGCTCGCCGCCCTATGGGAGGCAGCGCGCGAAGCGGGGCGTTGTCCTGGCGTACGGGCGATCTACCTCTTCGGCTCCTTCGCCGGCGGTATCCCGACGCCGCGCAGCGATGCTGACCTCCTCGTGGTGGTCGTCGATGGGGCGGACCGGGAAGCTGCGCGGGCCTGCTGCGAGGAAGCGTTCCAAAACTTGCCGGTTCCCGTCGACCTCTTCGTCTGGAGCGAAGAAGAAGTGGCTGCTAGTGTCGCGAGCGGTCGTGGCCTGGCTGCCAACGTGCTCCCCCAAGCCGTTCGGCTCGTGTGAGGTCTGCGCGGCTCAGGTGACCGGGCGCTTTAGGTTTAGGGCAGTGCGAGGCGGACGACGACCGGCCGATGGTCAGACGCGCTGATCGGTGGAACCGAGCCGGCGAGAGGCTGTAGCTCACCGGTGACGAACAGATAATCGATCCGCCGGTCGTCTGCGGAGGTCGGGTCGGTGGCCCCGACCGCGGCTGCAGCGTCGATGAGGCCGGATTCACCGAGCCGGGTCAGCTCGGGGCTACCGGGATCGGCATTGAAATCGCCTCCCAGGACGAGCGGGCGCATCGGCTGGAGGAAGGCCAGCAGCTCCTCGATCTGGGCCAGCCGGACGGTCACTGCTTGCCGCGGGTCGTCGAGGTGGGTACTGGCGACCCACAGTGGGCCAGTGGGTGTCGCCAGCTGCACGGCGACGGTACCCCGCTCGAGGTTCTGGGTCGTGCGGAAGCGTGTGGTCCTGACCTCCAGCGGTTGGCTGCGGGTGAGGACCGCGTTGCCCCAGAGACGATCGTGGCTCGCCGGACCCCAAGCGCCTTGCATGCCTAAGCGACGACTGAGCCAAGTGAGTTGGTCAGCACTGGAGGTCACCAGCCAGCCGCGGCTGACTTCCTGAAGGAGGACGATGTCCGGCTGTAGGCGCTCGATCGCTCGGGCGGTGGCCTCCAGATCCCAGCGGTGCTGGCGGTCGTAGCCCGACTGGATGTTGTAGGTGACGACGACGAGCTCGTTGCCGCCTGCACTCGGTACCACCTCCTGCTCCCGCGTCGTGAAGAGCTGCCAAGCGAGAGCGCCGGCGAGCGGTCCGGCGACCAAGAGCGCGATATGCGGCAGCAGCGCGACCGTGCCCGCCGGCCAGGCTCTCGGCCACTCGAGTGCAGCGAACAGCGCGACCAGCCCGAACAATGCGAGCACGATCGAGTGGTCGCCCGTCACTGTGAAGTAGCGGAAGAGGAGAGCGACCTGGAGCAGGTTCCCGATAGCTAGTGCAGTCGCGATGCGCAACACGCTCGCTGGCAGGCGTCGCGACCGGCCACCGAGCGCGACGACGGTGGTGAGGACCGTCCAGGCAAGCGTAGCAGCGGCGATGCCGATGACAGCTCTCCAGCCATCACCCCAAGCGAGCAAGCACCCACCCGCACCGAGAAGCGTCGTGAGGACCCAGCCCAGCCAATGTCTCCCGGCGAACGGGAGAGTCGCGAGGCCCACGAGCAGCGCGAGGCCGAGGAGCGCGCTCGCTGCAGCGAGCGGCCAACCAGTGTGCACGACCGCGAAACCGAGGTTACCGGTCAAAAGGTGAAAGAGGCCGAGCACAGGGCCGAAGGCGAGGAAGCCGAGTGCACCGCGTGGCTCGACCGGCCCGCGGTCCGCCACGACCAAAGCCACCGTGAGGAGCAGGAGAGCGAGCAGCCCAGCTGTCGCGAGGTGACTGCCCACTCCAGGGTTCCAGGGAAGATCGATCGTTGTCCGTGCGGTGCGGAGCGCGAGATCGAGGCCAGCACCCGTGAGAAGACCGAGTCCGGCACGAGCTCGCCAGCGGAGAAGCGGAATCAGCATCCAGTTCGCGGCAGCGAATCCCACAGCGGCGAGGAGCAACCGGGCGAGCGGCCAGTCGACGAACTGGAGACCGGCTCGGGCGACGACGAGGAGCAACGTAGCCACAGGCAGGAGTTGCCCACCGCTCAGCCTCCCAACGAGCGGCGCGAGGAGCGGACTCGCGAAGACGGTCGCGATCAGGCTGAGCAGGGCCAGCCGCCGGCTTTGGTCGACGACGAAGACGAGGTCGGAGACGAACACGCGCGTTGCCTGGAGGCAGAGGACAACGCCGAGTGCCACGGCGAGCCCGGCCCACCAGGTGACATCCGAGGCCAGACGGGGTGGGCGAGAAGCGGACGGACGAAAAGGTGATCGCAGCACCGGTGTGTCCACGCGCTGGTCCACGACCTGCCCACGGTATCGCGAGCGAGACTAGAAGAAAATGCCGCAACGAGCAAGGAGCGATCGGCCGGAAACGCCGTCGGACGTCGAGCGATCCTGTCGAGAGGAGCGACGAGAGGCGAGTGGCCGGAAGCGTCGGTGACGAGGCACGCGCGCTGTTATCCGGGCTGCTGGGAACGCGTCCATGCTGCTCCCGCTGCCCAGACGAGTCCTGAGCTCCGCTCGCGTCATCGACGCGCGGTTCGCTCGGAGGGGAAGGCCAGGCAGTGTGAGAGCGGATGCCATGCGCTCGACCTCATCGAAAGAGGCTGGGCAGGGGTCTTGACAACGTGGCACGATCGTGCTATCCTCAAAATGCGATCCCGACGAGTTGTCGTCGGACCGTCGCGGAAGAGCACCCGGGCGTCCGGGGAACTCGTTCCTGATCCAGTAGTTAGCTGCTGGATCAGCTGTTCCGTAAGGAACAGCGCCAGAATCGTTCACCAGCCGGACCGGCGCGAGCCGGAAAGGGGGTGAAGCCAGAGGCTGGCGGATCACGCGCCGGGACGAAAGAGGCTCGTCGGGGTCGCTTTTTGCTCCCTCGCTCGTCACTGCCGCTGCTCCGGTTGTTGGCGTCTCTCCTGGCTTGACCATGCGGATGAACGTTCTCGCACGGGCGCGCCTCTCCGCTCCGAGGTGCCCGGCAGCGCCAGCAGGCGTGCTATCCTTCGCCCCGAGCCGGCCCGATGAGGGAAAGCGAGGACAGCGTGAATCCGAATCACCAGTCGCCGCTCGACGTCATCCACCAGGCGATGCGGGAAATCGTCTCCTTGCACCGCGTCACGGTCAACCAGCTGAGCGAGTTGATCGGTGTCCAGCGCGAGACGACTGGACAGCTCCATGGAGTGATCGACGCGATGCGCGAGGTGAGCGCTCTCTTCCGCGAAATGACCAATACCCAGTCCAAGGTGAACGACTTCCTGAACGTGCTCAGTCAGGAGCTCCGCAACGTAGCCGAGATCGACGAAGCGACTCGCCGACTCCTGGCTGATTTCATCGAACGACTGCAGCAGCTGTGGCCTCCTCTGGAGGAGGTCACCGGGCAACTGGTCGGCTTCGGGGTGCTGCTGCGGCAGCTGATCCGCGAACAGGAACGAGCGAGCCTTCTGATGCTCGCTCAGGATGCTGCTCGGCGCGTGCCTGATCTTTTCTGCCGGCATCTCACCCGGCTGCGCTGGGGTGTCCCGGGAGAGTTCTACGACGAAGTACAGGGCCATCTGTCGGAGGGAGCACTCGATTCTTGGCTCTCGGCTGACCTGGTCGTGACCGGCGTGTTGCGGCAAGCGACTGACGCTCCACCGCTCTGGATCGTCGGTTGGGTCGTTCCGGAAATCGACGAGCCGGCGGTGACCAGTGCGCGGGACCGTCTCGTCGCCTTGCGGGAGACGTTCTCGCGGGTACTTCCAGCGTTGGTCGTGCTCCGTCCGGCCGATGACGGCGGATTGGCTTCCTCTTATGGAGTCTTGGTCATCGCGGACCGCGCACTCCGGAACTGGGAGGAAGCGCTCGCTCGCTGGCTGGTGCATCCCGAGTAGCTCGATGAGAGAAGCGGAGGGAACGGTCGGTGATCGACCGGTGGACCGATCGACTGGCGACGCTTCTCGAGCCGGGCCTCCGGGCAGTCGTCATTCTGCTGCTGGCCTGGCTCGCCTTGCGAGTCGCTCGTCTCGTCATCCGCCGCGGCGTCGCCCGGCTGTTGTCGTCGAGGCGGGCGACGGATCGCGAGTTCGCCACCCGTCTCCGCACGCTCACTTCATTGGCCGAGTCAGCGACTCGTCTGATCGTCTGGATCCTGGCAGGGCTGACCATCCTCGCGGTCTTCGGTGTCCCGATCGGGCCGCTCTTGGCCAGTGCTGGAGTAGCTGGTCTCGCGGTGGGGCTCGGGGCGCAAACTTTGATTCGGGATATCATCGGCGGGATCTTCATCGTTCTGGAAGACCAATTCCATGTCGGCGACGTGATCACCGTGAACGCGATCAGTGGGCAGGTCGAGTCGCTCACCCTTCGCTATACCGCACTGCGCACCTTGGATGGTGCGTACGTTGTCATCCCGAACGGCGAGATCCGAATCGTGCAGAATCTGTCGCGTGATTGGGCGCGCGCGGTCATCGATGTGGCAGTCACGCCGGAGGAAGACGTCGATCGTGTCGTCGCGTTGTTGCGTGATCTCCTGGGAAACCTCCCGAACGATCCGGTGCTCGGCCCGCTCGTGCTCGAGCCTGGCGAGGTGCTGGGGGTCGAGGCGATCGCTCCTCAGCAAGCGACGGTGCGACTGGCGGTCAAGACGCGTCCACTGGAGCAGTGGCGTGTCGCGCGCGAACTGCGGCGCCGGATCTTGCTCGCCTTGCGCGAAGCTGGCGTGAGCGCCCCCTATCCGCGAACGGTCACGATCATCCAGCCGCCGGACTCGGCCGAACCTTCACCGTCCTGAGCCTCGTGTTAGACTGGGGTCGAGGCGTCGAGCGGCCGGTCGGAGGCCCGAGCATGCGTGTCGTGCGCAACGTCGGTTATCTCAAGAAGCGGCAACGCGGCACCCGGATCATGATCGCACTGGGGCTGAGTGGACTCTTCGGCTCGATCGCTCTCACGTTCTTGCAACAGCTGCTGTACGTCTACTTGGCCTACGCCTTGCTCATCACTGGTTTCCTCTTCTTCAATGCCGGCATGCAGCAGTGGGCGAAGTGGAATCGCCGGCCGCGACCGGACGAACTGCTGGACGCGGCGCTCCGGCGCTTGAACGATCGCTATACGCTGGTCCACTATCCCGAGATCCCCGAGGGATGGCGCCCAGAGCATGTCTTGATTTGGCCGGGTGGAGTCCTGAACATCACGACGCGCGAGCTGGCGGGGCGGATCGTCGTCAAGGGGTCTCGTTGGCGCCGACTCGATCGTCTCTTCATCCGGCTCCTCACGTTCGGTGGGCCGCCGCTGGGGAATCCGACGATCGAATGCCAGCGGCAGATGGAAGCCTTGCGCACCTTTCTCGAGCGTCGTGACTTGCCCGGCGCAGACCTGGTCGAGGGGTTGATCGTGTTCCTGAACGATCAGGTGCAGCTGGAGGTGATCGAGTCGCCGATTACCGTGGTGACCCGCAAGGAACTGCTCGAGGCGGTGCGTATGCTGGGAACCGAACGGCGCCTCAGTCAAGGAGAAATCGACGAGATCGTGACCGCGCTCTCGCAGGGCGAGCAGGTCGAGGGACCGATCTCACTGGCGACGCGCGTTCCCGCCAAGTCGAAGTGAACGTGACGAACGATCTCTCGCCATCTCGAGCGACACCCAGTTGGCCGATCATCGGGCACGAGGGAGCGGTCAGCATGCTCGCCCGGGCCATCGAAAGCGGCCAGGTGCATCATGCCTATCTCCTGGCTGGCCCGGCGGGAATCGGACGGACGACGCTCGCCTTCGTTTTCGCCCAAGCCTTGCTCTGCGAGGCAGCAGCTGAGCGGCGACCGTGCGGGGTGTGCCGCTCCTGCCGGCGGATCGCGCGACGCGTCCACCCCGACGTGGCGCGTATCGGCCTGGATACCGGGGCGGAAGAGGCGAAGCAGGTCTCGATCGATCAGGTGCGCGAGCTCCGGGCGAGCCTCAGCTTGCGTCCCCTGGAAGGCGCGTGGCGGATCGCGATCGTCGACGATGCCGAGCGGCTCTCGCGCGAGGCAGCCGATGCCTTGCTCAAGACTCTGGAGGAACCTCCGCCGTACGCGGTGCTCGTACTCGTCGCCGAGGATCCCCAAGCGTTGCCCGAGACGATCCGCTCCCGCTGCCAGACGATCGTGTTGCAGCCACTGCCGATACCGCTCGTCGCGCGCGCACTCGAGGCGCGGGGTGCAGCGCCAGAGTTGGCGAACCGGCTCGCGCGCGAGACGCGGGGGCGGATCGCGCTCGCGTTTCGACTGGTCACCGATGACGCTGCGCGGGTGCAACGCGAGAAGCGCGTGGCTGAGGTGATCGCCGCCATGACCGAGCCGCTCGCGGCCATCGGCTTCGCGCGGCGCTTGGCTGAGCAGTACCGGCGGGGGCGTCGCGCCGAGGTTCTGTCGTCGCTCCAGCTCGCAGTCGAGCTGTGGCGCGATGCGCTCTGGCTCGCTGCCGATCCGAGTGCTCCGATCGTCCACGAAGATGCCCGCAGGACGCTCGAGCGGTTCGCTCGCCGCTGTGGAATCGCTGGTGCGTGTGCTGGTCTTTCGGCGACCCTTCAGGCACTGGCGGACCTCGAGGCGAACGTGCAGGCGCGCCTCGCGCTCGATGCCGCGATGGTGACCTGGGCGGAGGTGAGCCGGTGCGGATAGCGGTCCGGCGCATCGGAAGTGCGCGACTGGAGATCGCGACGGTGACTGAGATCGTGCCATGGGTCGCGGTCCCCGGGCCGCTCGGTGAGGAAGCGGCTGCACTCTCCGGTGAGGAGACAGCGCTTCTCGGCTGGGAGGGCGGCACGCCACTGCCTGCTCGCCCGCTCGGATCGGACGAGACCGCGCGCCTTGCGGTGCTGGTCGCGGAGGCGAGCGCGCTCGCCGGGCAACTCGCCGGTCTGCTGCCGTGGCGTCTGGTCGGTCTCCGCCCGACCCTCGCTGGGGGGCTGGTCATCGAGGTGACCACCGCATCGGTCGATGAGCGGAGCGAACGCGAGGCGGAGCTGGCTCGCCTGCTCGGCCGACCGATTGCCCTGGTGTCTGTCGGGGAAGGTGCGCTCACCGGCAGTACCGGGCGACCAGCAGTGCCGATCGACCTGGAGGAGGCGGCAATGAAGCGCTTACTGGCCGGAGCGCCGGCTCGACCAGGGGGATTCCCGCGGATCGGCACGCCGGTGCGCTCGCCCCACGGAAGCGGCGTCGTCTGGTCGGTGCGCACCCGAGACCGCACCGTGCTCGTCCGGGTGGGGGGCGAGACGGTGCGTGTTCCCCTCGCGGACCTCGTCACCGACGAGCCAGGGTCATGAGCCAGACGGTGGTGCAGGCAAGCGGACGAGGAACAGTCCGCGCTCGGTCAGGACGTAGGCGAGCCCCTGCACGTCATCGACCGCGAGATCGAGGAGACCGTCGAGCGAGGGGACTCCAGCCCCGCTGATGAACTGCTGGACGAGCGTTCCGTCAGCCTTCAGGCGAAGGATCCGGCCGCTGCGCGTGCCGATATACCGGTAGGGTCGATCCGGTTGCATGGCGAGCGCGACGGCGTCGGTGATGGGCGGCTCGACCGCGGGTGTCACGGTCGTCTCCAGTGCCCCACGGTAAAACGTGAGGACGCGTCCATCGGCGAGCAGAACGTGGATGCGGCCATCGATCTCGAAGTCAGTCGCCTGTCGGAGCTCCTTGTCCGCCAGACCCCCAGTCCAGTCTTGCGGGAGATTGGCATAGGCACCGTTCAGGAACCGGAGGATTTGGCCGCTCTGTGGCACGAGGAGATAGAGATTACCGGCGAAGCTGCCGACAGCGGCGACGTTCTGGTAGGGAGCGCCGAACGTGCCGACCGGTTGGGCGCTCCAGCGGGCAGCGGCCGGATCGAACAGATACGCCGCGTTCCCATCGAAGGCGATCGGCGCACCGTCGGCCCACGCTGCCCCGACCAGTGTCCCCACCGTCCGGCCATCGACCGCATCACCAGGACCGATGAGGCGCACCAGACGCGTTCCGCCAGCCTCGAGCCGATACAACGCATCGGTCAAAAGATAGAGCTGGCCGTTGCCGAAGAAGATCCGTGGTGCGATACCCTCGGGTGCGCTCGGTACGGCGCCGAGGACCTGAACGGTCGTGGTCGAAAGGCGCTCGACACGCAACAGGCGATCGAGCGTCCGCTCGATGGCGGCACGCTCTTGGGCGAGCAGTTCCGGGTCCAGTCCGAGCGAGGCGGCCCGCTCTAGGCGCTGCGACGCAGTGGCGAGGTAGGCCTGGGCGATCGTTGGGTCTGACGCTCGCTCGGCGAGTTGCCGCTCGGCAACGGCCGATTGATACAGGTGCGCGAACTCCTGCTTCCGCTCGCTGACTCGCCCGTTCTGGACGGAGACGACCAGCGTCGTGGTCAGCGCACCGATCAGACCGAGGGCGATGAGTCCAGTCAAGCGGCTCGCTGGCAGGCGGGGCAACTGCCGGCGCACCGGCGTGAGGTCAGGCAACCGGATTCGGTCTTCGTGGCGCTCGAGACGGGGGAGTCCGAAGGTGCCCTCGTCCTGCGGAAGGAGCGGGCGGCGTCGCCGGCGGAGGAGCTGCCAGATTCCCGCGAGTCCAGTCACTGTGGCGATGGCCAGTCCAGCGATGAGCTCGAACAGGGGGCGCCCCCCACCCCGTTTCGCCACCCGTGGTGGCTCGGCTTCTTCTGCGACGGCACCGAGCGGCTGGGCGTGCCAGCCGGGAGCACCGGCGATTTGGTCATCGATCGCGTCGACTGGATCAGCGTCCGTGTCGGCCCGCTCGTCCGGTCGCTCCACTCGTGCCTCCTTAGTCTGCCTATCCGGGGGCGTCCCGTCAATATCCCGCTCGTCCACTCGCCGCGCAGTACGACTGTCCTGGTTCCCGTCCTCCGGGAGCAAGAGGCGGAGGAGTTCGCTCAGGCGGCGCACTGGTTGGCGAGTGAGGCGGATCGGCTCGGGAACGCGCAGGGCGACTGCGGGGACTGGTTCGGGATCTCCGGCATCCACGGCGAGTTCCTCCAGCAATTCCGCGAGTCGAGCCGGTGAGGCGCCCGGGAGCGAGTCGGCGTGCGCGGCCAGCAGACGGGCACCGTACTCGGCGTTCGTCAGGAGCACGAGATCGCCGGGGGCACTGCGGGTATAGTAGAGCGCTGGCTGGAGCTGACGAGCATTGCCCAAAGCAGTGGCGTAGCGGCTCACTGCGTGGTCATCGGACGGGAAGCGATAGAGTTCATGGTCCTGAGCCACGAGCGCACATCCGGGCGGGACCTGGGCCAGAACGAGGTCATGCCCGCTCAAGAGAGCGCAGGTCGCACCGAAGCGGTACCATTGCCGGCTGGGCCGCCCGCTGTTCAGCGTCGTCAGCCAGTGGTTGGCTCGCAGGAACGCTTCGGTCAGGGCCTCGCAGAGATCCTCTACCGTCGGATGCTCGCCGAGTTGCCACACGGCATGCTGCAGCAGGGTGATGATGCGTCGTGCGACCTCCGGGCTGCTCGGCAGGGGATCGATCGGGTCGATGACGATCGCGAAGGCCTGTCGCTCGACTGCGCCGTTTCCGATCGGGTATTGGAGCGCGACGTACGGTGATGGACTCGCCCAGGCCGACCGTGCGCTCCGCTCGACGACATGCGCCATGCTCCGCTCCTCTCGCCGTTGGACACTCCCCCTCGCTCGGGCACACGATCCCCACTGCGTGGGCCCTTCTACTCCCACGCTCGCTCGGGCTGTGGCCCAGCCGTGCCTGCCTGGCACTGCTCAGTCTAGCACAGGGAGTGTACGTACGTCTAGAGGAACACGCGTTCGTACGCAGATTCTAGAGGAAGTCGTACGGCGAGGTCTCGCGGCGCGGTGGGTTGAGCGGCGATTCGCTGACCAGTTCGTCGCTCAGCTCATCGGAGAAGGGAGGCTCGGCTGGCTGCGGGCCGAGCAGATCGCGCAGGCTCTGGGCGAGTTGAGTCTCGCCGAGCGCGAGTGCCAGATCGTGCGCGAGCCGCAGGTGATACCGTGCCCCGCCGTCGTTCCCGCGATCGAGCAGGAGCAGTCCAGCGTTGTAATGGAGCGCGAGCGCGGCACGCCGGTCTCCCAATTGCTCCGCCAGCGCGATCGCTTGTTCGTAGGTCGCCAATGCTTCTTCAGCTCGTCCGGACGCATCGAGGACAGTCGCCAGTCCGCGCAGAGCGCGTGCTTGGAGGGGAAGCGAGTCGATCTCCTGAGCGAGTTGAGCAGCAGCCCGATAATGTTCCTCTGCTTCCCGGAAGTAGTGCAGCGACTGATAGAGCCGAGCGATGCGGCCGTGCAGTCGCGTGCGGAGTTCGTCGTTGCCGGTCGCTCGTGCCAGATCGAGCGCTTGGCGCAGGTAGCCGATCGCATGATGCGGATCGGCCTCTTGCAGCGCGAGTTCCGCCAGGAGCAGCAGCGCCCGTTCCTGCGTGACGAAGTCGTGGGCCCGCTCGGCTGCCTCGACCGCTTCGGCCAGGCGCTCCATCGCTTCTTGCCGAAGACCGCGGGCCATGGCGATCGACCCCTGAAGAACTGCGAGCTGTGCTTCCAGGCGGGAATCGTCGCTCGCTCGGACCAGATCGGCCGCGTGCTTGGCGACGAGGAGCGCGTCCGCGAGTTCGCCGAACTGGAGGAGCACTTCTCCCGTGCCGATCAACCAGCGCGCTTGCTCGGCAGTGCTCCCTGTCGAACTCGCCAGCCGGAAGGCCTGGTACAGGTATTCCAAGGCCTCGCCCCGATGATCGAGCGCCGCGTGCGTGAGTCCGGAGAGGCCGAGCAACCGCTGGCGCAATGCCGTGTCCTCGTTGGCCTCGTGCTGCTGTTGGGCCAGTTGGAGAAGCTGGAGTGCCCGCTCTGGCTGGTTTCCCTCGAGGGCGAGTTCCGCGGCATCGAGCAGCGCGCGGACCCCTGCTCGCTGGTTGCCAATCCGCAGTTCCAGATGGGCGAGTTGGTTCAGGTGATCAGCGGCATCCCGGAAACGACCGGCTTGCCGCTCGAGTTGGGCGAGCCCGATGAGGCACCGGCTCTCCAGCGCCAGGTCGGCCGCTGCGCGGGCTCGCTCCAAGGCGGTCAGCAGGGCAGCACGAGCCTTACTCACCCGCCGCTGCTCGGCGAGCAGTGCACCGATTTGGATCGCGATCTCGGCTTGCAAGCGGCGATCGAGCACGCGTTCGGCCGCTTCCTGTGCTTGCTGCAACAGCGGGTAGGCGGCATCGAGATCGCCCAATTCGCGGAGGATCGAGACCTGGCGCAGGAGTGCATCGACCATACCCACGTTGTGGCCGACGCGGCGGGCGCTGCGAGCCGCCCGACTGTAGAACTCGCGCGCCGCAACCAGATTCCCCTCCTGCCGGGCGAGATCGCCCAGGAGGAGCGCGGTGTCGACATCCTCGATCGTGTCGGTGTCCTCGCGACCTGACTCGAGTTGACGCAGGAGCAACTCGCGTGCCCGCTCGTGCTCGCCGCGATCCCGGGCCAAGCGAGCCAAGCGGGCGAGAGCACGGCGCTGCCCAGCCGCGTTGGCGATGCGCTGCGCTGCTCGCAGCGCTTCTTGCAGATGGAGTTCCTGCTCGCGCTGGTATGTCGGGTTCTGTTCGCCGCTCTCGAGCGCGAGATCAGCGAGGATATCGGCTGCCCGCAGGTTCGCCTCCATGAGCACACGATCGAATCCTTTTTGGCGGGCTGCCAGAATGACCAGACGGTTCAAGAGGAGCGCGTGCTCCGGATAGTCGAGGCGCGCACGCGTGGCTTCGTCGAGAACCTCCCAGAGATCGCCGTCGGCCAGTCGGGCCACGGTCCCGGGCTGCTCGGCGAGGGCATAGGCTTGCTCGAGCGTCAGGCGACCCTGGATCGCGTCGGCCGCGATGCGATAGAGCGGATTGCGTTCGATACCTTGGCGACGACGGAGCCATCGACCGAACTGCTCGAAGACGCTCATCGCCCCACCTCGGTCGCTTTCTCGCTGGCTGACGCGTCGGCGAGACCCCAAGCCCAGCGCAGGGTTTCCAGGGTCACGTTGCCGCCGCTGACGACGAGGACGACCGTCTTGCCGGCCAGTCGGTCGCGGATCCGGTGCGCCGCGGCGAGCGCGGCTGCACCTGCCCCCTCGGCGACGATGCGGGTCTCGAGCAACTCGATCATCGCGCGTGCGATCTCTTCGTCCGACACCAGGACGATGTCGTCGACGCGTTCCCGGATGATGCGCAGCGGGAGCTCGAAGGCAACGCGGGTCGCGATTCCCTCGGCGAACGTGTACCCGTCAGTCATTTCCAGCAGCTGACCCTTCCGCCAGGACTCGTAGACGACCGGCATACCAGCGGCTTGGACGCCGATCACTTGGATCGCGGGATCGACGGTTTTCATCACGATACCAGTACCACAGACGCCGCTTCCTGCCCCGATCGGCACGATGATCGCATCGAGGTCCGGGACGCTGTCCAAGATTTCCAGCGCATAGGTTCCCACACCAGCGATGAGATCCGGTTCGTTCGCCGAGTGGATGTAGCGCAGTCCGTCGGCTGCCGCGCGTGCCTCGCAGGCTAGGCGCGCTTCGTCGAAATCGCGCCCGGTCAACACGACCTCGGCGCCGAGCCGACGCATCGCAGCGACTTTGAGCGGATTGGCTCCCTCCGGTGCATAGATGATCGCTCGAACGCCGAAGAGACGAGCAGCATAGGCGATCGACTGACCGTGGTTTCCGGTCGATGCCGTGACGACCCCACGGGCGCGCTCCGCGGGGGAAAGCTGGCTCATGAGATAGATGCCACCACGAATCTTGAACGCTCCGATCGGCTGCAGCTGTTCGCATTTCAGGTAGACCTGACAACCGAGTCGCTCGCTCAGGAGCGGCGAGTGCAGCAGCGGCGTGGGCGGCAGATACCGCTGAACGACTGCTCGCGCTCGGAGAATATCGTGGAATGTCGGTGGCTCCAGTCGCTGACGTCGATCCGTGCCCCCCACCGGTCCGTCCTCCGCCGGTCTCGCTCCTGCCCTCACGCACGCTCGAGCCTATAACGCGGTGCGCGGCTTGTCCATCACCCGGCTTGCCCAGCTCGCGGGTAGGACCTGCCGCCCCTGAGTCTGCCACTGCAGCTGGACCATTGGCAGGGGGGCGGATCGACCTGCTCGAGTCAGCTCGTGCCGATTCACCGACCCAATCGAGCCCACCCCACTACGATCGTGTCGAAGGAGGCCGTTCGGCACAGTCGCCGGGAAGCTCGTCGCTCGGCAATAGCTGCGCGCCGCGACCTCTCACGGGTCGGAACCATCCCCGCCCAGCACCGAGAGCGGGCTGGAGGCGAGCAAATCGCGCGGGAGTGCCGTCTCGGCCCGCGGCGCGACCGACCACCGCAGTGGCTTCTTCACTGTCATTCCACGCTGCTGCGCTTCAGTCCCCGGCCGGTCGTCCGACGCCGATGCCCGGGCGCTGATTCGGCACATGCGGAGCAGGGTGGCGCTCCGAGACCGCTCCGCTCGTCCTATCCCTGCCAGCGAGCGGTCTCGATTCAGTCGCTGCGGCGAAGCCGTCATCGGCCAGCCGATCGGCGCCGCAGCTCGGTCGAAAGAGCGAGAACTCGCTCTCGCGTCGGTTCGATCTCGCTCCCCTCCCGTCTGCCATCGCCGCTCTCGTTCGCCTGCAGGTGCATCGGTCCGGACACAGCGCGGTGACCGTCGAGGCGGAGCCTGGTTGTCCATTCGTCTCGGCAGACCCGCTCCGTCTCCACCGATCCTCTCGAGCTTTGGGCACCATGTGCTGCGACACACGTCAACGGGAGAAATCGCGCGTCTGGCTTCCCGGCGGTCTCACGCGGAAGTCATGGTCAGCGTTGCCGATACTGGCATGAGGTCTTCCGCCTGACATGCACGAGCGGCTCTTCGATCGGTATCACGCGACCAGCGATCCGGAACGTGGCGGCGGTTTGGGACTCGCGCTCGTGCGTCAGCTCGTCGAAGCGTAGGGCGGACGTCTCTGGGCTGCGTCGGCGAGCGTGGAGGGGAGGGAGAGCGCCCTCAGCGTGTCCATTACCGCGCGGCTCGTGTCGGCGCCTCCGAAAGATCGACGATCGCGACGCGGTGAACCTCGGAACCTGCTTCGGATCGCTCCAAAACCCAGAGTTCTCGCGTATCCACCCACATGAGATCCGCGAGACCCGCCGTGGGCCGCCTCAGCACCTCTCGACCGTTCCGGCCATGAACGACCAGCGCTCCATCGAGCGGAGCAGCCAAGAGGGTGCCGTCCGGTGACCAGGCGAGCCCGCTGCTGGCTCTTCCCTCGGCGAGGATCAGTGGCGAGTCCGGTTCAGCGAGCCAGAGGAGGACGATGCGCTCGCGTTCCCGGGATCCAGCGCGCAGGGCGACTGCCCGCCCGGACGGTTCGAGCGCGAGGGTGCAGGTCTCGACGGCTGATCCCCGGTCGATGCGCAGGCGTGCCAGGGTACGGACCTTGACCGCGTCCCTCTCCTCGACCGTGAGGGACGTCAGCACCAGTTGGCCGCTGGCCAACGGAGCGGCCACCAGCAACTCTCCAGCCCGCAGCCAGGCCATGCACGGTCTCCCGACCAGTTCTGGCCCGTGCCACTGGGCGAGTTCGATCGCCTGGGGCGGGAATCCGGTCCACAGGACCAGATCGCTGCCGTCGGTACGCGTCAGGAGCGCGAGCCGCCCGTCTGGCCCGAAAGCGAGGTCCAGGGCATCGCGGCGCGGGGCATCCAGGGCGAGCGGCACCGCGTTCCAGAATCCGTCCGGCGAACGAGCGACGAGCTGGAGTTCTCCCAGTTCGCTCAGGGCGACGAAGGCGAGCCCGGCCGGATGCCAGTGCGGCTTCCGAAGCGGCCATGGCTCGGTCAGCTGGATACCGCTCGTCGCGTCCCAGATCGCGATGCGTCCGTCGGGGACGGGTGCCAGCAGCCAGTTCCGGCCTGGGGCGAGGGCGAGCGGACCAGCTCCCAGCGGCCCATTCGGGGGCGCGGGTGGCGATGCAGTCGCCGGTGGCGCGGTCGGTGTCGCCACAGCGAGCGGCTGTCCCCACGCGTCGAATCCCCAGCGCCCTGGCGCGGCAGCGATCAGTTCCGGAGCATCGTCGCCGATCCGGTAGAGTTCGGTCACCTCGCTTTCTGGTCGCAGCGGTGGCGATGTCGGCAGGGTCCGCACGGCGATGAGGAGCGGACTGTCCGGTTGCGGAAGGACAGTGAGAAAACCGTTCAGCCGGTCCAGCTGCCCGAGTCGTCGTCGGGCGTTGGTCGCCAAGTCCAGTTCCCACAACTCCCCTGGTTCGGCGTGCCCGGCCGGCAGCGCCAGGTAGAACAGACGACGTTCGTCGAGCGCAAGGGGCCGAAGCACGGTTCCCGGTGAACTCGGCACGACGATCGTTGTCGTTCCGTCCGTGGTCAAGCGCACCAGCTCCGTCGGAGTCGGCAGCTGCGGCGGCTTGCCGGGCGGCCGGCGGGCGAAGAGGAGCGCTGAGCTATCCGGCAGCCACAGCGGGTGGTCGAGCCCTGCCCCGACGTAGCCATCAGCGACCGCGAGCAGACGCGTCCCGGACCGTTCGAGGATCGCGATCTGGCGGCTGGTCGCGCCGGCGCCGAACGGTTCCATCGCTCGCACGACGGCCACTCTTCGCCCGTCGGGTGAAGGGATCGCGTCGGTCACGAGTTCGTGGAGGAGCGTCGTCTCCGTTCCCCGCAGGACATCGAGCGCCAGCACCCGCGCGTCGCGCTGCAAGCGCTCCAGGTACTCCGCCTCGCGCTCGTAGGCGTGCCGGACCGGCGTTTCCCGGATCAGGAGGGTCGTCGCATCGAGCCAGGCGAGCGGCCGACGGTTCGTCTGGCGATCCCAGCGGTAGCGAGCGAGCCGCGTGCCGTCCCAGCGGAGGATATCCAACCAGCGCGGCTCGCGCGGTGGGTCGGGCGTCCAAGCAGCGATCAGCTGGCCATCGGGGCCGAGCAGTCGGAACCCTCCAGCATCGGCTGGCAGACGACTGGTCACGGGTAGCCAGCGACGCTGGCCGAGATCGAAAGCGAGCGCGTACGGACCAGCCGAGCCGAACCAGACGTACGGTCCACTGGCCGGTGGAGCAGCGGTGTCGCCGGGCGTCCCGACCGCGCGGTTTCCCGGCAGCCTCCAGCTGGCGACGACGAGAAGCAGCGCGAGCGCCACCAGCACGACGATGCTCGAATGCCGGCGCTGGCGGGGAGCAGAGAGAGGGGGAACTGGTGCGGTGCTGGCCCGTTCGAGCACCCGCGCATCGACCTCGCGGCTCGTCGCCAGCGCCGTCCGGCACGCGGAGCAGGTGCGGGTATGGAGCAGGAGCGCGAGCCACGCATCGCGGTCGGCCAGGCGATCGCGCCACGATGCGACCTCCTCCCGTCCCTCCGGACAGGGATCGGTCCAGTGGTCACTCAGCTCGGCGCGCACCGCGAGCAGTGCGTCGATGATGTGCGATTCCTCCAAGCCGGTCACCGTGGCGAGTCGGGTCGTGGAGGCGCCGGCCAGATGGAGCGCATAGAGGAGGCTCGCTCGATCGCCGCGCCGGTGCGGGGGCGAGAGGCGCAGGACGAGCGAACAGACCTGGCTCCGCCACCAGATCGCCGGCAGCGCTGCGTCCAGTGGGGTCCGCTGAGCAGGTGCAGCGATCCACCGGGCGAAACGGGGAGGGAAATCTGCCTCGAGGAGGGTGGCGATCCAGGGTACCGTCTGATGCATCGATACCACTCCAGACTGGCACTGCTATTCTATGGTGCGGTCGAAGGGGGCGCGGTGAGCTTCCGCGAGCGGCTCGAGCAGGCGATCGCCCAAAATCACTCGCTACTCTGTGTCGGTCTCGATCCCGACGTCGAGCGATTTCCCACAGGGATCTCGCGTGATCCCGAAGGAATCGTGGTCTTCAACCGGGCGATCATCGAGGCGACGGCTGACCTGGTCTGCGCGTACAAACCCAACCTCGCCTTCTATTTGCAGTACGGTGCGACTGGCATCGCGGCGTTGGCCGCCACACGCCAACTCGTCCCACCGCACATCCCGGTCATCTTGGATGCCAAACTCGGGGACATCGCCAGCACATCCGCCGCATACGCCCGCGCGGTGTTCGAGGCGCTCGGATTCGATGCGCTCACTGTCCATCCCTACCTCGGGAGCGAGGCTCTGGAGCCGTTCCTCTTGTCTCCCGATCGCGGTGTCTTCGTCCTCGTCCGGACATCGAATCCTGGTGCAGGCGAAATCCAAGACCTGCCAGTGGGTGAGTCCGGTGAACCGCTCTATTTGTGGCTCGCTGAGCGAGCGCGTGCGTGGAACCAGCGCTCCGGCAATGTAGGACTGGTGGTCGGTGCCACCTACCCGGTCGATCTGGCCTTGGTACGACAACGCTGCCCCGACTTGCCGATCCTGGCGCCCGGGGTGGGGGCACAGGGTGGAGACTTGGAGCGAGCGGTGCGCGCTGGCCTCACCGAGGCAACGGCGCCGCTTTTGGTGACTGTCTCGCGCTCGATCCTCTATGCGGATGCGGGCCCATCGTTCGCGGCGTCGGCACGGGCTGCGGCCCGCCGCGTGCGCGATGCCATCGAGCGGGTCCGGAAAGAGATCGCCGGGCAGGCTGGCCACCGCTGAGTCGGTCGAGCCTGCCCGGCACGGGGCTGGTCGGCTCAGTCACCGCGCGCTGGCACGCGAGCCAGCGCCTCGGCGAGCGCCTGATCGAAGAGCGGGAGATCGGCCGGTACGCGCGACGTGATGAGGTTCCCGTCGATCACGACCGCTTCATCGACGTAGATGGCACCGGCGTTCTTGACGTCATCGCGGATCTTCTTGACGCAGGTGACCGTGCGGCCCCGCAACACATCAGCCGAGATCAGCAGCTGCGGGCCGTGGCAGATCGCGGCGACCGCCTTCCCGCTTTCGACGAAGGCGCGGGTGAAGGCCACCGCACGATCGTCGATCCGCAAGTTTTCCGGCGAGCCGCCACCGGGGATGACGAGCGCATCGAACTCGTCGACCGTCACCTCGTCGATCGTCTTGTCCGGCTGCAGCACAGTTCCCTTCTTACCGGTGATCGGCTGGCGATCGAGCCCGACGATCACCACTTCGGCACCGCGTGCCTCGAGATACTGCTTGGGATCGGTCGCTTCGCTGTCCTCGAAGTCCTTGGCGAGAAGCATCGCGACGCGCTTTCCAGAAAGCTCGGCCATGGCAACCCCCTCTCGTCGATCGTCCGCTGGTTCTCTCGCGTTCATCGTACCATGCTCGACGTGGATGGCTCGCCTTTCAAGCGAGAATATCGCGACGGGCGAACGCGATGTGGGCGGCGACTGCGGCGGCGAGACCGACGAGCAGCTGAAGCACCGGCTTGTACCAGGGGAGCTCACCGAGCATGGCTGCCTGTGGGTCGTAGACCGTGAAGAGCGAGAAGAAGCGGAGCCATCGCGCCTCTTCGGTCAACCCGGCGAGAACCCAGAGCAGGTACATGAGGAGGCCCATCCCGCCGACGACGCCGGCTGCTTTGGAGCGCTCGCTCGCCAGAGCCGAGGCGAGCGTCGCCAGACCAGCGAAGGCGATGAGGAAGCAGGTCGAGGCGACGGCGAGCTGGACGAGTCCTCGCGCAGTGAGGTCCCCACCGAAGGCGGCTGCTCCAGCTGCGAGCGCGCCCTCGCTGGTGAGGACGAGGACGAGGATGCCGCCGAGCAAGGCGACCTCTTTGCTGACGAGCAAGTGGACACGCGGAACCGGGACCGAGAGCCAGAGATCAGCGGTGCCTCGCTCGATCTCCTGGGCCACGAGAGCCGTGCCGCTCAGCACGACGAAGATGAGCGCGGTGACTGGCCAAATGAAACCGAATATCTGGGAGTGCACGTAGCCGGCGAAAGTGGTGAGAAGCGACACCTGGGTAGGGTCGATGCCGAAAAGACGGAAAAGGAACTCGGGGAATTCCTGATAGAGCCGAGCGTACTGCTCCTGCTGGCGCTCCAGTGTCGGATAGAACGACACGATCAAGACGATGTAGAGGGCAAGGCCGAGCGCATACCAGAATACGGTCCAGCGGAGATCGCGGAGAGCTTTTCGAACCATTGGCCAGCTCATGAGAGATCATCCTCTCCCACTCGAGCGTTTTCCGGTTGGTAGTAGGCGAGGAAGATGCTCTCGAGGTCGGGGGGTGCATAGGTGAGATCGATCACCGGAAGCTCGCTCAGCCGGCGCAGAAGCGCGGGGAGATCGTCCTGCACGCCGAGCTGGAAGCGTGTGCCACCGTTCTCGACGGCGAGGACACGCACGCTGGGTAGATCAGCCAAGCTTTGGGGATCGACCGGCTGTGCGAAGACGACTTCCATGGGGCGTGTCCGTCGCCGCCGGAGTTCCTCGATCGGAAGTGCAGCAACGAGCCGACCTTCGCGGATGATCCCGACCCGATCAGCGACGCGCTCCACCTCTGCCAACTGATGCGATGAGAGGAAGATCGTCTTGCCGCGCTCACGCTCCTCCATGAGGAATGTCAGGAATTCATGCTGCATGAGCGGGTCGAGTCCGCTCGTCGGTTCGTCGAGGATGAGGAGTGGTGGATCATGGAGCAGTGCTTGGACGAGAGCGAGCTTCTGCCGATTGCCGCGCGAGAGCTGCTTGATCGGTCTGTCCAGCTCGACGCGAAACCGCTCCAGGAGCATCTGTCGGCGCTTTGGATCGATCCGCGCTCGGAAGGCAGCCATGAAGTCGAGGAATTGCGCACCCGTCAGGTTCTCCCAGAGCCGGACATCTCCTGGTACATAGCCGACCTGCTCTTTGACCTGAGTCGTCTGGCACCAGCAATCGAGTCCGAAGATGCGGGCTGAACCACTCGTCGGCCGCAAGAGGCCCATGAGGACGCGGATGGTGGTCGTCTTGCCGGCGCCGTTGGGTCCCAGAAAGCCGAAGATTTCGCCGGGCTGCACCTGGAACGTCAAATCGATCACGCCGCGGCGCGCGCCATAGGAGCGGGTCAAGCGCTCGACTACGATCGCGGGAGAATCCGCCAAGACTCACCTCCTGCGCCGCGCGGTCTCTGGCTGGAGTGCTTAGCTTATCCCGAAGACTCTCGCCCGGTGCCGATCGTTATTGGAGCGGTTTGCCTGTGCACCCGTCCGTCAGGGAACCGAACAGGACGAGACGATGGTGGGTCTAGCACGGGAAGCCGATCCTGGTCAAGACCGCTTTCGCAGGAAGACGATCACTCGCTCGCGGCTGACGGATCGCTCGTCGGTCGTTCGATCGGCAGTGCTCGTCCCTCGCGCTCGAGCCAGCGTCGCAATCGCTCCTGCTGTTCGGGGAGCGAAAGCTTCGGCCGTTCGTAGTGGCCGGCCAGGCGACGCTGGCGCAGCGCCTCGTACAAGGAAACGGCGCAGGCGACGGA
>NZ_JBRBZA010000008.1:0-128321 GCF_053493975.1 Thermomicrobium sp. | reverse complement strand
TGTTCGTCCCGCCAGTTGGTGAACTCGGGGGGGACGACGGGGTAGACCCGGGCACCGGTCGGGTTATGGTAGAGCAACTCCTGCACGCTCGGTGCGCGCTCCAGCACCTCGTGCAGCGTGCGCGGTGCTTCGCTGGTCATGGAACACTCCTTTCACTGATGACCCTTACCGGCTGTTTCTCGCGAGGATCTCTACGAAACGCCCAGAATCCTGCCGTGCTCGTCGATATCGATATGTGCGGCTCGCGGATGACGACCGAGTCCCGGCATCGTCTGGATATCTCCGAGGAGAACGACGACATAACCTGCACCGGCGAAGAGGCGCAGTTCGCGTACCTCGACAGTGAAGCCTTCAGGTCGGCCGAGCACGTTCGGATCAGCACTGAGTGACTGGGCGGTCTTTGCCATACAGATCGGCAGCCGGTCGTAGCCGAGTCGAACGAGGTCGTCGAGTTGACGTTTGGCGACAGGACTGAAGCGGACGGCTCCCGCACCATACAACGTGCGCGCCACGGCTTCGACCTTGCGTTCCAGCGGCCAATCGAGTTCGTATACTGGGCGGAACGCTGGTGACTCCTGGGCAGCGTGGAGCACGGCACGGGCCAAATCGAGGCCCCCTTCCCCACCGCGGGCAAACACCTCGACTACGGCGGCGTCGCAGGCACCTGCCTCGCGGGCCGCCTGGGCGAGGCGTTCGATTTCCCGTGGGGTGTCGGTGGGAAACCGGTTGATTGCCACCACTGCCGGGACGCCAAAGATGCGGAGATTCTCCAGGTGCTTGTAAAGATTCGGCAAGCCCGCCTCGAGTGCCGCTAGATCCTCGCCCCCTGTCTCGATGTCTCGGATGCTTTTGCCGCCTTGGACCTTGAGAGCGCGGACCGAGGTGACGAGCACAGCAGCGTGGGGAGCCAAGCCACTCGCCCGGCACTTGAGGTGGAAGAACTTTTCGGCTCCCAGATCAGTGCCGAAACCGGCCTCCGTCACGACCACGTCGGCCAGTCGCACCGCGATGAGATCGGCGACTACGGACGACGTGCCAGTGCCGATGTTGCCGAAGGGGCCGGTGTGCACGAAGGCGGCGGTTCCCTCGCTCGTCTGGACGAGATTCGGCTTGAGGGCGTCGACGAGCAGGGCAGCCATCGCGCCGGCACCCCCGAGGTCCTCTGCTGTGACGGCCTGTCCTTGCCACGTACGACCGACTACGATTTGCCCAAGGCGCTGGCGCAAATCGTGATAGTCACGTGCCAAGGCGAGGATGGCCATCACTTCGGAGGCGGGCGTGATGTCGAAACGGGTAGCCCGAATAGTGCGGGGCGTCTCGCCGAGTCCGACGATCAGTTGGCGGAGTGCGCGGTCATTGAGGTCGAGCACGCGCGGCCAAGTGATCGTGCGGGGATCGAGGGGGATGGCATCATGGTAGAGTGCGTTGTCGATCAAGGCCGCGAGTAGGTTATGGGCGCTCGTGACTGCATGCAGGTCGCCAGTAAAGTGCAAGGCGAGGTCCGGGAACGGATGGAGCTGAGCCGCACCGCCACCGGCACCCGCCCCCTTCGTTCCGAAGACGGGGCCCATGGATGACTGGCGGACGGTCACGATGGAGCGGAGTCCAAACCGTCCGAAAGCCTGACCGAGACCGATCGAGACGGTCGTCTTCCCTTCACCGAATGGAGTAGGGTTGATTCCCGTAACGAGGATGTAGCGTGCCCGTGGAGTGTCGAGCCGTGCGAGCACGTCGAGCGTGATTTTCGCCTTGTAGGGGCCATAGAGCTCAACTTCCTCTGGCAAAAGACCGAGCTCATTGGCTATCTCGCTGACCGGCCGCAGCTTTTTGAGCTGCGTTCCGCTCATGTTTGCACTCCTTCCCCTGAGCAACCGAGACGTGCACGCTTGGCATGGACCCACTCGACGACGCTCGCGAGAGCATTGAAACTGCTCCAATGAATGCCGACAATCCCGCCTTGGATTGCAGCGGGGCGCCGGGCCAGTTCATCCAAGAGGTCACTCGGATCATAGCGAATGCCGCCGGTCAGCAGGCGACCGACCAGACCTCGTTGCTTTTCGAGGTAGCGGAGCGAGGCTCCCAGGCCGAGGCGGAGGCCGATACGAATCAAACGATCGAGTCGCAGCGTGCCGGGTAGACAGAGATAGAGTGGCAGAATGAAGCCGCGCGATCGCATTCTCGTGAGCCACCGCACCAGTGAATCGGGATCGAACACCAGCTGGGTAATAGCGTAATCGGCGAGGGCTTGCTTCGTCAGGAGGTCCGCTTCGAGCACATCGGCTGGGATGTGGGGGTGTCCTTCTGGATAGGCAGCGATTCCGATCCGTCGCGGGCGTGGTTGGAGCTCGACGTGCGCTGTCAAGAGGGTCCGGGAGTCGGGGAACTCGCTGGCTGGCTCTGTCTGATCACCGCCAACGACGAACACCTCGTCGATACCGGCGGCGACATACTGCTGCCAGAGGGACGCGAGATCCTGGTGGCTGCGCAGGGCCCGTGCGGCGAGATGGGGGACGACTCGATAACCGTGTTGGCGCAGCGCGAGAGCGGTGGTCAAGGTGCCTTCGACTCCATGCGCAGGTGAGCTCGTCACCGCCAAGGTTGCCTTCGGCGGAACCGCGGCGATGACCTTGTCTAGTTCCACGGTGGGGAGCACCTCGATGCGGAGTTCCTCGAGGAGTGCGCAGTAAAACGATATGTCAGGAGTTGTTTCGATTGCTGTCCCGGACAGGACGTCATCGGTCATTGCACGCATCCCTTTCCTGTCGAATCACAACAGGCACCCCCAGATGCCATCCGGGATACTCGGTGCTGGCCGCGTCTCTCTGTTCAGTTCCACCTCCCGCTTTTCACTTCATGCCTATAGTAATTCGCGATGCCCTCAGGTGCAAGCCCTAAAGTGACCGCGTTTCGGATAGCCGGTAGAGGATGTGCGCGTTCTTCGGGATCGGGCTGAGCTTGGGCCAAAGCGCCGTCACCAGCCGAGAAGGAGAGCGACGCCTGTGCGATCGAAAGTAAGAATGTGTCTCGTGGGCGCGAGCATGGTACCCGGCGCACAGCGAGCCGGAGACCACGTCCCGTGTCGTCAAGGGTCTCGAGCGGAGTTCTTCACCGGCCTGGTACAGAGGGGGGCTCCCAGTTGCGCAGCCGGGAGATGGTGACCGACTTCGTCCGCAGGGTAGGCATACCCACTGAGCATCGGAGAATCCGGCTCAGGCGGCATGAAGTCTGCCGTTTCAGCCCTCGCCGGACTTCAGTGACGCTCCCGGACGCAGAGGGCAGGCTGTGGAGTCTGGAGACGGGGGAGTGTGTCGTGCGGAGCGCCACGAGGCGCGTCGTGCTCGAGTGGGACGACCGGGAAGACACTCATGGATGGGCCGAGGATCGGCTGGACAGTTGACAACTGGCCACCGAGCGGTAGAGTAGCGGCAGTCATTGAAGGTACGTCGACAATCCCGAGACGGAGTGTTCCGGCTGCTGGTGGTGCAGCGCCGGGACTCGACCGATGCGGTGCGGGGCACTGGCAGCTACCAGTGTAGCGCATGACCCCGCTGGTCGAGTGTCGGCTGGTAGGGGCTTGGTGTGTGCGAGACGCCGTACCCTACTCGTACCCCACCCGTACCCCAGTTCGTCCGCTGGCGAGGGCGCATGGGAGTCGAACCCACCGGCGAGGCTCGTCACCCCGCCCACCGGTTTTGAAGACCGTGCAGGCCACCGGGCCCGATCCGCCCTCGCAACCAAGTATCATCGCCGATGCTGAACATGACAAGTTGCCCCTCTCGAGCCTCGTACGCGTTCTCTACTGCTACGAGCGACGGAGCGCGTGCTCATGCCATTTGCGTCACCGTAGCAGGGTTTCGGAGCGATGAATGGTTCATCCTGGAGCGCGTCACCGGACTCGCCGTCTCACCATCATCTCGTACCGTGAGCGCCGAGGCGATTTTCAAAAATGCTCGCGTGAGCTCCTCATCTGAGCATGCTGATTACCGTCCGCGCTGTGTTTCCCAGTGTCGTACTGCGGACGGCAGGAACATCCGGCACGTTCTGCCGAAGAGAGCGCATTCGATGGTTTTGGTCAATATACTCGTTCGGGAACCGGGAAGCGATGAGCACTGCCGGGGATCGGTAGGCTGCTCGATACTTGGTCCTCTAGTCCGGCTGCGCGCTCGGCAAATGGGCGATGCTCCTGTCCACGGTGTCATTGCGTAGACGATGAGTTGCCCGTGCCGGTACCTCGCCGCCGATAGGCCTCTTCGAGGAGTTGTCGGAGATCCTCATCGGTAAAGAGCAGTGTCTCCGGAGCAACGGCGAACAGCTCTTCGTCTCGACCGCTCGCAGCGATATACCCTTTGACCAGAAAACCTTCCGGGGTTTCGATGACCGCGATGCGGGTGAACCGATGTTGGTCCAGATAGTGACCGAGCGCTCGCAACGTGTCTTCGTATCGGGTTCGGTAACGTCCGGTGTGATCCAGCATGGAGACCGCCCCGCATTGCGTCACCGTAGTCGGTGGAATTCGACGAAGCTCGGATGGTGCTCGTCACTGTCCACGCGCACATCGATGACCGCTGGCTGTCCGCTGTCGTTCGCCTTGCGCGCTCGCTCGAGTGCTCCTGCCAGTTCTAGCGGATCCTCAACCCGCTCGGCGAAGCAGCCAGCTGCCTTGGCGACGGCGACGAAATCGAACGTTGCCGCGAACTCAGTGGCAATGACGCGTCCACCGAGCGCGGTCTTTTGAGTCCACCGTGGCCAGCCGAGGGCCTGGTCGTCGAAGATCACCCAGGTCACGCGCAACCGATGCTCGACGGCTGTCGGTAGTTCGTGCATACCCATTTGAAAGGCACCGTCTCCAGTCGTGCAGACCACGTACCAGTCTGGACGAGCCAATGCTGCTCCGATCGCGCCACAGACTCCCAATCCCATCGCTGTCTGCTCAGCCGGCGGCACCGCAGCGCCGATGTCGCGAAGACGGTAGTAGGGCCAATAGTACGCCCATAGATCCTGGGCTCCATTTTCCATGACGAGAATCGTACGACGATCGAACACACGGTTGATCGTCGCTGCGACGAATTTTCCACGGATCGGTCGCGTGGTCGGGTCCAGCGTTGCTTCAGCGGTAGCGATGGCGGCACGGCGACGTTCGGTCAGTTCGCGTACGCGTGCCTCTCGACGAGTCACACCGGCTCGCTCTGCCGCTTGGAGCAGCGCCTCCAGTGCGAGGCGCGCGTCGGCTTGGATCGCGACGTCCGGTACCCAGTTGCGCCCGAGCTCTTCGGCCGCGATGTCGATCTGGATGAGGCGGGCACCGGCTGGGAAGTAGGTCCAATTTCCTGATTGGAACTCCTCCATGCGCGTGCCGACCGTTACGAGGAGGTCACTCTCTTCCCACACTGAACGCGGATACTCGGTCCGATAGAGTCCGACCAATCCAGCGAAAAGAGGATGCTCTTCTTCCAATATTCCGCGCCCACCCGGGGTTACTTGGAGCGGTACACCGAGGCGTTCGACGAAAGCGCGGACGGCGTCGAAGGCGCGGGCTGCGATCGCACCACTCCCGCAAATCAAGAGCGGACGCTCGGCACGGCGCAAGAGTTCGACGGCGGCGTCGATCCGGTCGGGATCCGGTGCTGGTCGAATTCCCCGAAGCGCTGCCTGATACGGGGGTGCCGACACTGGACGGAGCGCGATATCGGCGGGAATTTCTAGATAAACTGGGCCGGGTTGGCCATTCGTCGCGATCGTGAGAGCACGTCGAACGTACCAACCGGTTCGTTCCGGCTGCTCTACGGTCGCTACCCATTTCGTGATGGGGCGGAAGATCCGGATATGATCGGCTTCCTGAAACGCGCCCATCCCGAACGTCCGCATCGGCGCACGGACTCCGAGAGCCAAGACCGGCGTACAGCCGGACCAAGCCTCGAGGATGCCAGGCACGAGATTCGCGACTCCTGGTCCTGGACAACCGAAACAGCAGGTTGGTGACCCGCTCACCCGCGCGAAGGCATACGCCATGAAGGCACCAGCGGTTTCGTGTCGCACCAAGATCGGGCGCAGGTGGGGAGCATCATAGAGGGCATCGTACAAATGTTTCGGAGAACCGGGCATGCCGAAGATGTACGAGATTCCTTCTTTCTCCAGGGCATCGACGAGTATTTGCCATGCCGTCCGCTCCATCGCAGCCTCCGGGGAATACGATACGTTATCTTACCCCCTCTTGGAAAGCGAGTGGTCGTTGGGAAGCCGGTCAGACTAGAATGGATCGGTTGTGGAAGGTGCGAATGATCGAGCTGTTCGTATGACTGAATTTCTTCCAGCACCGTTGTCGATTCTCGATCGAGTGCGATTGGAACTCAACTATCTGGAGTGGGGGGAACGCGTTCGCTCGCTCCGGCAGCGGGTCGCTCTCCTCGAACTGGAACAGCAGGAAGTCCGAACGCTCATACAGCGTCGGCTCGGACCGCTTCAGCGTGAGTGCGATGAACTCCGTCAGGAAGTGGAGTTGCTCGAAGCTCGTCTCGACCGTCTCCTGCGCGTCAGCCAGCCGCTCTCTGACGAGGAACTCGATGAAGAGGTCCTTCGGTTGCGCCGCCAACGCGAAACCTGGCGCCAGGAAGCGTTCCGCCAGGAGTGGCAGGGATCCAACGGGTACCTCTGTCAGCACATGACGGGTGATGATAGCGGAGGCCAGCGATTGCGGCGCCTCTACCGTTCGCTAGCCCGGTTACTCCATCCAGACTTGGCGCGCGATCAAGAAGAACGCATTCAGCGCGAACAGTTGATGCGGCTCGTCAATCAGGCCTGGGAACGACGCGACGTGGAACAACTGCAGCGACTCTTCGCCGTCTGGAATACGGATAGCTCCTCAGCCGCTGCGGATGGGCTCGACGGACTGCGGCGTGGAGTCGCCCAACGCCAACTCGAAGAGGCGCAGCTACGTCGGCGCCTGAGCGAGCTCGAGCGTTCCGAGGTCGGGCAGCTGGCCCGAAAGGGCATGGCGATCGTCGAGCGGTATGTGCACCGACAGGAAGAGTTGTTGCGGCACGAACTGGCTGGCCTCCGGCTGCGGCGTCGCCGACTCATGCGCTTGATCGAAGAACGGCGCCGAGAGCTGTCCCTTCGACCCGGATCGCCCCGCTGATCAGCCCGATAGTGCTCGAACGCGATGCTTCTCCTCCGACCTTACGGAGTACTCTCAGCGGACGCATGCTCGACGAGTCGCTTCTCCAGAGTCGCAGGGCAAGAGTGCTGGTGCGAATCGGCTCGCGGGCTTTTGTCCGGGCATGCGTTCCTGCTGGGAAGGAGCGGCGCCTGATCGCTGTTCGTCGAACGCCCAGCCCACTACTGCTCCTCGACTCCGCTCCGCTCGGCGTTCGACGTGAGCCCTAAGCGGCACAGACTTCTGATTTTCTCCTCGTGAGTGCCGAGCGGGAGAACGGCGTGCTCCGCCGATCGACGGGAACGTCACTCCCGGTTCGCTGGGCGAGGTGCGGAGGTGCGAGCGCAATCTCCAGCGCTCGCCGAGGGGCTCTCATTCGGGTTCGTCGTCGTTCATGAGCTCGGCAAGGGGACGTTTCCCTGACTGCGGCCGCGGAACCCTCTCTCCGATCGAGCAGCTGCAGCGACCAGCAGCGGAGCGACCAATGGTCATGTTACGTCGACTCCGTGAACCCGTAGCCTGGATACCGGTGACAGGGTAGGTATGCTTCATCGACACGCCAGACCTGTGCGGGCACGGGATCTTCGCGCGTTGGATCATTTCTCGATGCGGTGGATTCATGATTTCGACGCGATAGCTTCATCTTTGTCTACTCTTTCTGCTAGCAGAAAGAGTCATGGGTCTTGGGGGCAGAAGATCGGGAGCCTACTGTCGTCGAACTGAGTCGCGGGAGGAGTGACTGAAAATGTGAGTAGTCAAGCCTTCGTGGCAGGGTTCTTCGGGGCGAATCGATCATCTGTCGAGCGAGTGATCGTAGTCGAGCCGTTACTCGACGCTGAATCGCACGCCGTATCGACTATCGGCTCGCCGGTATTTCCGTGTCGAGTCACCAAGTCTCGTCTACCGAATCACAGGTTTCCGGCGAAGATGCTGCCGACATCAGCGCATGCCTTAGGCTTGATCGACCGCTTACCGCCGCGCTGCTCGCGTCAGAGCATGGCAAGTCCACACGAGCGAACCACCTGGACCGGCGGAGGGTACTCGATGTTCGACGATGGCGCAGCGACGACGGTGACTCGAGAGTGGAATCGTCCTGTTCACGATATGTGGATGAGTTCGGTGGAATAGTCGAGCAAGTATCCCTCAGCGAGGTGTTCCTCGATGTACTGGAGAACGCGGCGCAGCATCTCGTCGGCGTGCTGCGGTGAAGTCGAGACACAGGCGATCCCGATTTCAGCGAACTGCCACTGTGCATGTCCATCGATCTCAGCGATCGCGACATTGAACCGGTGCTGGACTTGCTGAATGATCGATTTGACGACGCGTCGCTTCTCCTTGAGAGAATGCGCTCCTGGGATCTCGAGAGCTAGTCGAGAGACTCCGATCACCATCGCGTCTCGTTCCGATCGGAAAATCAGATCACGTTCTGTTCCTGGATCAGTCGTCCTCGGCGGAAACGCCCTGGATCGAACGGGCTGATATCGACCGAGCGCGCTGCACCGTCGAGAAGAAGCTCAGCCATGCAACGCCCGACAGCAGGACCATGCATGAACCCGTGGCCGCTGAAGCCGGCGGCGACCGCTAATCCTTCCACCCCGTCCACCCAGCCGAGAAGGGGGTTGTCGTCGGGTGTCACTTCGTAGAGTCCTGCCCACCCGCGGCGAATCCGTGCATGCTCGAAAACCGGCGCTCGGCGACAAAGCGCCTCGACGGTGCGCGCCATCCACTCGGGATCCACCGTCTTGCGGAAACCAGGAGGCTCATCGGGATTGGCCATGCCGAACAAAAAGCCGTCCCCTTCGGGATGGAAGTACAGCGATGTCTCGAACTCGATCGTCATCGGGACCGTCTTGGGCACCAGGTCGAAGGGTTCGGTCACGAAGCTCATCCGGCGATAAGGAAGGACCGGTAGTTCGACACCGGCCAGTTTCCCGAGTTCACCAGTGTACGGGCCTGCACAGATGACTGCGACACTACAGGACAAGAGTCCTTCGGGTGTGAGGACGGCCTGGAGACGGTCCTGCTCGATCCGAAAACCGATGGCTGGACAGTGCTCACGGAACTCGACGCCGAGTTCCCGAGCTGCTCGGGCAAACCCCATCGTCGCTGAGTACGGATCGCACCAGCCATCGCGCGGGCAGTAGGTTCCACCGAGAAGGTCGTCGGTCCGCACCGCCGGTTGCAGGCGAGCGATCTCATCTGGATCTACCCAGCGGGCTGGCACACCCAAGGCCTGCTGTAACTGGAGAGACTGCTGAAATACTTCAATATGTTGCGGTTGGTTCAACAAGAAAAGATAACCATGTTGATGGAGACCGATATCGATTCCAAAAAGTTCTGGAAAATGCTCCCAATACTCGAAGCTGAGGAGAGAAAGGCGAATGTTCGTCTCCGTGGAGAATTGGAGGCGAATACCGCCAGCGGCGTCGGCGGTTGCGCCTCGGGCGATTTCGTCGCGCTCGAGCACGACGATCTGGCCTGCTCGGCGTTCGGCCAGGTGGTAAGCCAGGCTGCATCCCATGATACCGGCGCCGATGATCACGAAATCGACGGACTTGACCATGGCGTTCCTCGATCGGCTCCGCACACTCACGGTCAAAGTATACGGGGTGCAGGAGGCGAGTGCGGACCGTCTGCCCGCGCGCGGCGGTGCGTGAGATCAGCTCTCATGGCCGATCGACATCAGTGTGATCTCGCGTCGGCCGTCTAGCTCGAGATGCCTGAGCCGCTGCACGCGACCTGGAAAAGCTCGCGCCGGGAAGAGTGACATGCTACGATGCGGTTGTCGCGATCCACGGATGGTGGGGAGGGCGGCTCATGACACGTGATCCGGTCGACACTGTGTTGGCAAAAGAGATCATGACGGAAAATGTCGTGACCGTGCGGCCGAATACCACTGTCGAGGAAGTGGCACGGTTGCTCATGACACACCGGATCACGGGAGTTCCGGTGACGGACGACGAGGGCCGCGTGCTCGGCATCGTCTCGGAGTTCGATCTCTTGGCAAAGCGTGGCCGCACAGCTGGCGAAGTCATGACCCGGGATGTCATCGCTGTCACGGAGGAGACTCCGGCAGAGTCGATCGCTGACTTGATCGTCCAGCAACGCGTGCGCCGCGTTCCGGTCTTGAAAGAGGGCCGTCTGGTCGGTATCGTCACCCGGGCCGATCTGATTCGCCTCTTCGCTCTCACTCGATGGACTTGTTCCAACTGCGGATTCTTCGAGCGTGGCCTGCATCGCCCAGTAGTCTGTAGCGCCTGTGGGAACCGCACCTTCACGCTCGAGCGCGAGCCTCCGGGAATGTGAGGGTGAGTGCGATGTTCGATGTCGTTGTAGTGGGTGCTGGGCTGGTCGGACTCGCCACTGCCCGCGAACTGCTGCTTCGTTTCCCACGCGTGAAGCTGGCGGTCGTGGAGAAAGAAGGGAACGTCGCAGCGCACCAGTCGGGACATAACAGCGGGGTGATCCATTCGGGTCTTTACTACCGACCAGGCTCCCTGAAAGCGCGCGCTTGTGTAGCCGGCGCAGTGAAACTGATCCGCTACTGCGAGGAGCGGGGCATTCCGTATCGGTTGATCGGTAAATTAGTGGTCGCGACGAATCCGGACGAGATTCCACGTTTGCTCGAACTCTTCCACCGGGGACAAGCGAACGGGGTTCAGGGGTTGCAGCTCCTCGGGCCGGAAGAGATACGAGAGCGCGAGCCGGCCGTGACGGGGGTGCGCGCACTCTGGTCGCCACGGACAGGTATCGTCGACTTTGTTCGTGTCGCGGAGGCACTCGCCGAGGATATTCGTACGGCGGGAGGGGAAATTCGCTTGGGCCATCGCGTGATGGCCTTCCGACAGCGCAACGGCACGATCGCGATCGAAACGAGTGCTGGTTGCCTCGAGACACGCTTCGCTCTGGTGTGTGCCGGTCTGTTCAGCGATCGCTTGGCACGAGCAAGCGGTGGGGGACCTGACCCCGCCATCGTGCCCTTCCGTGGGGATTACTACGTTCTCCGTCCGGAACGCAGTCACCTCGTGCGGACCAATGTCTACCCGGTCCCCGATCCACGCTTTCCCTTCCTCGGCGTCCACTTCACTCCCCGCTTGGATGGCTCGGTTTGGCTCGGGCCGAATGCCGTTCTCGCCTTTGCCCGCGAGGGATATCGTCGGACAGACGTCGATTGGGGCGATCTCTGGGAAGCGGTTTCCTATCCTGGTTTTCGTATCTTGGCTCGTCGATACTGGCGTGTCGGTCTCATGGAACTCTGGCGCGATTTCAGCCGGCGCGCCTTCCTGCGGGAGCTTCAACGTTTCGTTCCGGAGCTCGAGGAGGATGACCTCCTCCCCGGTCCGTCCGGGGTGCGGGCGCAAGCCGTGACCCGGGATGGCCAGCTCGTGGACGACTTCGTTTTGGAGCGGCACGGTCGCGTGGTCCACGTTCGCAATGCTCCCTCACCGGCAGCGACGTCTTGCCTCGAAATCGCGCGGTTGCTGGTCGACGAACTGGCCGAAAGTCTACCGACCCACCCAAGGTCCTAACGAGGTCGCTGCCTGATCAAAACACCTGGCTGGACCCGTGCGTGTGCGGCTGGGTGGTGCCGGAAGCGCAACGAGAAGTACGCGACGGCCAGGGTGCAGAATGCGCTATAGGCGACGAACGCTGGTGCGTAGCCTGCCTCGACGATGATTCGTCCGGCGACGAAGCTCGCTCCAGCGAACCCGATATTCCATGCCGCGCTGCGCAGGCTGAACGCGTGTGCTCGGGGCGCTGGCGGTAATGTTTCGGCAATGAGCATGGAGTCGATTGGCCAGGCCATGGAGATCGAAATCATGCGCACGATATGTGCTGAGATCGCCAACGGAACGCTTTGGATGACTATGAGGACCGCATAGAAAAAAACTGGAAGGAGACGCAGTAGCGTGACAGTGGCGAGGGGCCCCAACCGCTGTGCGATGGCCGGACCGAGCAATCCGAAGAGTGCACCGATCAGGCTCGCTGCTGCAAATACGATACCGATAGTCTCTGCAGACAGTCCGAGTCCGTTCAAATACACATTATAGAAGGGTACTATCGCACCATTACCGAGACTCAAGAGGCCACCAGCGACAACAAAAGCGGAGAGGTATTTGCGTATCTGTTTGGAAGAAAGCCCTTCCTTGGTGGGCCCGGCAGCAGCTTCGCTCGTGGAGGATGAGCGGCGACGAGGTGCTCGCATGAGTGCGAGTGGTACGAGAGCGAGTCCGCAAACGAGAATGCTCAGCACGAGCCCGAGGCGGAAAGAGAGAATGCCGGGAACGGGGAGCCCGAACGCCAGCCCGAACCAGGTTGGCGACCAACCTGCCAAGAGATTTCCGATCGTTGCCGAAATGGAGGTCAACGAGAGTGCAACCGCAGCCACGGTCGACCGTTGTGCTTGAGGGGCATGGTCGATGACGAACGGCATGAGTGGGACGAAGAGAAAGGTCGTCGCCAGACCCTGCAAAAGTGCACAAGCGAGGATCGCACCGGGATTGGTCATGAGGGCGAGCAGTGTCGACGCCACGATATAGCTGGCTGTGCCGACGGTCAGACACCACCAGGCGCCGCGTTGCTGGAGCAATGTCCCGAGCGATAACGCGGAGACAGCCAGGGATGCCGTCGAGACAGCATTGACGAGACCGATGAAATCTTCTCGGAAACCAACTTGCAGTAAATAGAGGTTGTAAAGAAGTGCAAAGGCACCGATAGCGACATTCGAGAAAAGTGCATACAGGAAGAATAATCGGATGTCTCGAGGTAACTGCAGGAGTCCGCGGGCATACTGGACGAGCGGTCGAACGATGGGCACCAGTTGCCCCCTTCCTTCCGGCCGCAGTATACGACTCACCGCAACTGATCAGGGCAGGGTGCACTGCTGTCCAGTGGTGCGGGGAGGACAACGTTGGAATCGATCGTTGCTGCGATGCTCGCAGTACTCCAGGAGACAAGAGCGGGAATCATCACCGATTTCGATGGGACATTGAGTCCGATCGTCACTGATCCGGAGAACGCAACCGTCCATCCAGTCGCCCGCCGAGCCTTGCAACGTCTTGTCACGACCGTTTCGCTCGTCGCTGTCGTCTCGGGTCGGCGCGCCTTCGACGTCGCTGAACGGCTGGCGGTTCCAGGACTGGTGATCGTGGGCAACCACGGCCTCGAATGGTTGGTCGGAAACCATGTGGAGGTCGCTTCCGAGGCCGAACCCTGGCTCGCCGCGGTCCGAGCGGCGGCTGCCGAACTACAGCGACTCGGTCCGGACGTGCTCGTCGAGGACAAGGTGTTAACCGTCACCGTGCATCTGCGGCGACTGCGGGATGCCTCGCGCCGGCAGGCAGTGGAAAGCGTCGTTCGGCGGGTCGCAGCCCGACGCGGGTTATCGGTCCGTCAGGGTCGTGAGGTGCTGGAGCTGCGACCCCCGGTCCCGGTCGATAAGGGTGCGGCAGTCGCTCGGCTCGTTACCCGTTACCAACTCGGGGCTGTCGTTTTTGCTGGGGACGATGTCACTGATCTCGATGCCATGCGCTGGCTCGTCGAACGACGAGCAACTGGTCAGGTTCATGCTCTCGTGATCGGTGTCTGGAGCCCAGAAGCACCGGCACAACTGGAGCAACTCGCCGATCTACTCGTGCCTGGCGTCGATGCATTCGCTGCTGTGTTGGACGAGGTCGCTCATCGACTCGCTGGTTTTCAGTAGGCATCGAGCGGCCAGGCGGGTCGCATCACCGATCGATAGGAGAAGAAGCCGAGGTCGGGTGTGGTGATGCCCGGAGTGACGGCCTGCAGCACTTTCGCCGGTCGCACGGGCGGGGTGGAGAGTTCGCTCTGGTGACACCAGGCCAGAGCCTCGACTGCGGACTTGAGGATGATGATCCGCTTGGTTTCAACAGCGATGCCGAGAGCACGCGCCAGCCCGAGTTCATCGAAAGGAACCGGCCGAGTCGTCACGATGACATCGAGACGGCTTTCGTAGCGCCCCTCGATCTCGAGCCACGCGGAAGGGCCAGCGTCGAGCAGCTCGCCTCCCGCAAGTGGGGACCAGCGACGATACTGACCGCGACTGATTCGTCGAACGATGCCGCGAACCGGGATCGGATAGCCGTGACGGTGATCGGTTTTTCCACCCAGTTCGAGTTCGATAGGCGTTCCTACTCCGTGGCGGAGAATGATCTCGATCGCTTCAGGATCGACGATGGCCGACAGCAAGGCTTGTCGGGCCCCGAGATCCAGAGCGGCCCACAGCGCGGCGGTTCCCTCGCCGGGAGCCCCGGCCTCGGTTGCATCGCCGGCGTCGAGGATGAGATGGGGACCGGTACTTTCGTTTTGCATGGCTTGATGGAGCGTTTCTTCGATGGTGAGGGTGGGCCACGCGATTTCCTCGCGGCGGTCCCAGACGAAGTCGGCCAACTGTCGAGCAGTTGCTTTGCCGAGTTCTGCGGCTGTATCGGTCACCACCACGACCGTCATGCCGGCTTGCGCGACGTCAGCGTACGGGAAGCCAGGAAAGATGGTGACGGCGAGAATGGATGGATCCTGTTCCACAGCGGCGAGGAGTTGCGGAAGTCTATCGAATGGCGGACAGTCGGTGCGCTGTATCGCTAGTGGAAGGAGCACGGTGCGACGCTCGAGCGTGGCGACTGGTGTGATCTCTCGGCGTATCCAGCGAGCGAGCAATCGGACGAGAAGGGCGAGCCGTTGCGCGCGATCGATGGCCGGCCAGTGATGCGGTCCGAGCACGAGTGGGGTGAGACCAAAGACGGCTTCCGGTAGTTGTGCGACTTGATCAGCCAAAATGCCGACGAAGAGGGAGGGAAAACGCTCGACGAGTCGGCGGAGCAGGAGCAGCTCGCCACTGTGTCCCTCGACGAGGAGTGTACCGGATACTTCGAGGATGAGCCCGTCGAGCGAGTCCTGCTGTGCCAGGACTGTCTCGAGCTCAGCGAGCAACGTCGAGAAGGCCGCGAACCCGATCGGTCCACCTGCTGAGTGAACGGGCATGACGAGCGGGACGAGTTCGATGCCGTCGGACTCGACTCCGGGCAGGATGGAGTTCGCGTCTCCGTCCTGCCTGTGGTTGTCGTGCGGCCAAGGAGAAAGGACCAGAGACGCGTGGTGGCGGGCGAACGTGTTGGATCGGTGCCGTATGGAAACAAAACCGATACGCATGAATCCCTCCGATCGCTGGGGCGGCAAGGGAGGAGCTTCTGCCCGATGGGCTATGATAATCGCGTTGTCGTGGCTTGCCGAACCGGGGGATCGGGTACACCGGAAGGTGAGGAAAGATGCTTGGAAAAGGCGCGAGTGAGTCGCTCGAGTCGCGACCTGTTGCGTGTCCGCGTTGCGCAGCGGATTTGACCGAAGATGATGCCTACCGGCGATATCGTGTTTGCGGACAGTGTGGGCACCATTTCACGCTTTCGGCTGACGAGCGGATCCGGCTGCTCGTCGATCCCGAGAGTTTCGAGGAATTCAACCGGCATCTCGTGTCAGTCGATCCACTGGTCTTTTCCGATCGTTTGCCGTATCGAAAGCGAATTCTCCAAGCGAGGGAAGAAACCGGACTGCGTGAAGCAGTCGTGACTGGTATCGGGCGTATTCGTGGTCACGAAGTCGTGCTCGCTGTCCTGGACTTCCGTTTCTTGGGCGGAAGCATGGGATCGGTCGTGGGTGAAAAGATCACGCTGGCGTTCGAGCGGGCAGCTGAGCGCCATCTGCCGATCGTGACGGTTTCTGCCTCAGGTGGAGCACGGATGCAAGAAGGCATTCTCAGCCTCGTTCAGATGGCGAAGACCACTGCGGCAGCGAAGCGTGCGCACGACTCCAACGTCCCCTACATATCCGTACTGACTCATCCGACGACCGGTGGAATCTATGCCTCCTTTGCCAACCAGGGCGACATCATTCTCGCGGAACCGGGGGCATTGATCGGCTTCGCGGGGCCGCGCGTGGTGAAGGAGACCGCTGGACATGAGCCGCTGCGCTCGCACTCGGCCGAATTCCTGTGGGAGCACGGCTTCGTCGACCAAGTCGTCGATCGCCGACGCTTGCGGGATACGATCGGATTGATTCTCAGGCTCGTGTCCGCTCATGGGACAATCAGTGGCCGATCAGTTTTGCGTCGTAACCATTCGGTCGAGGTGTCGAGGCGACGGGCGTGGGACATCGTCGAGCTGGCGCGTCATCCGGAGCGTCCGACGACGGTCGACTTGATCCGCCGGATCAGCCCACAATTCATCGAACTGCACGGCGACCGCCTCTTCGGCGACGATCCGGCTATCGTGGGTGGGATCGGTGAGATTGCCGGACGTGGTGTCATCATCATCGGACACGAACGCGGACATGGCGATCCGAGGAGGCGGAATGGTCAGGCATTGCCGGAGGGGTATCGCAAAGCGTTGCGGCTGATGGAATTGGCAGCACGTTTGCGCATGCCGGTGATTACCTTGATCGATACGCCGGGAGTCTATCTCGGCGAAGGGGCAGAGGAACGAGGAATCGCGTCGGCGCTGAGCCAATGCATCGCGGCGATGAGCGTCTTACCGGTTCCCACAGTTGCGGTGATCATCGGTGAAGGGGGGAGCGGTGGTGCCCTCGCCCTCGCGGTTGCGGACCGCGTTCTCATGCTGGAAAACGCGATCTACAGCGTCATCTCACCGGAGGGTGCAGCGGCGATTCTCTATCGCGATGCGTCGCGGGCACCGGAGGTGGCTGAATCGCTCAAGATCACCGCACCGGATCTCCTGCGGCTCGACGTGATCGATGGTATCGTGCCTGAACCGGAGGGTGGGGCGCACCGCGATCCAGATTATGCCGCTGTTCTAGTCCTGGACGCCGTCGTCGAGGCGCTCAACGAGATCGTCGACATTCCTCCCGACAAGCTGGTACGTGAGCGGTACCGGAAGTTCCGGCGCATGGGCCAGACCAATACCTACATTCGCGAACTGGTGGCACAAGAGGTGGCTGAGCTGAGCGCGACGATCGGGCGAACGCTGGAAAGCTTGCGCGACCGCTTCCCCTTCAGCAAAGACGAGGAAGCGGTCGAAGCAGCGCCGACAGCTCGCCAAGAATGAGTCCAAGATGTTGGGCTCTTGCTCGAGCTGAGGGCGTACGATCGGCCGTGCGTGATCGTTGACGGCCGATCCTCCTTCGTCTAACCTACAGGTGTCTATCACGCCGTGCCGGCGCCTTCAGATGCATCGAGAAGCGAGATCCTGCGGTGAGCTGCGTCATTGTGCACTTTTCGGCCAAGAAGGTAGGCGATCTGTCGAGGTGGATGGTGACATGATGGCTGCGATCAAATCGATACCCGCGTCGGGCGCGGAAGCTGATCTCGGGGCGCGGCTCCAGCTGATCGAACTGACCAAGGTCTACGGGGACGTCGTTGCGGCTGATCGAGTCACACTCGACATCGCTCCCGGTGAGTTCATCACCTTGCTCGGTCCATCGGGATCCGGGAAGACAACGACGCTCATGATGGTCGCGGGCTTCGTGATTCCTACGTCTGGGCAGATCCTCGTCAACGGTGAGGATATTGCGTTCCGACCGCCCCATAAGCGCAATATCGGTATGGTTTTCCAGAATTATGCGCTCTTCCCCCATATGACTGTCGCGGAGAATATTGCTTTCCCATTGAAGATGCGAAAATGGCCGCGCGATCGCATCGAACAGGCTGTGAAAGAAGCTTTGCAACTGGTGCGTCTTCCCGGCTTCGAGCAGCGTTATCCTCGGCAACTTTCCGGCGGTCAGCAGCAACGTGTCGCTCTCGCTCGGGCTTTGGTCTTTCGTCCACCAGTGCTGCTCATGGATGAGCCTTTGGGGGCGCTGGACAAGAAACTTCGTGAAGAGATGCAACTGGAGATCAAGCATATTCAAGAATCGCTGAATATCACCACGATCTATGTCACCCATGACCAGGAAGAAGCGTTGACGATGTCCGATCGTATCGCCGTCATGCGTGATGGGCGTATCGAGCAGATCGGAACGCCGCGCGAGTTGTACGAGCGGCCGGTCAGCGAGTTCGTGGCCAGCTTCATCGGGGAATCCAACTTTCTTATGGGGCGACTGGAGCGACGTGATGGGCGCGCTTATCTGGTCACGGAAGACGGTTGGAGAGTGGCCATTCCTGATGCAGAGGATCTGCCTGCCGGTGAGCAGGTGACGGTTGCTTTGCGACCAGAGCGGATCGTCCTCGAAGAGCGGCGTGGTGAGAACCACGCCGAGGCGACCATCGAGGAGATCATTTACGTGGGTGAAGCGACCAAATTCCGCGTTCGTCTCCTCGGCGATCGGCTTTTGACCGTGAAGCAACCGAGCAGGTTGGAGACGATGCGCTGGCAGCGCGGGGAACAGGTCCTTCTCAGCTGGCGAGCCGAGGATGCGGTCCTCTTGCGCGGACGACATTGAGGGGAAGCGCTCGATGACTGTTCCGAGTCATGCTGATGCTGTCGTCATCGGTACGGGTGCCTTCGGCCTTTCCGTCACGTTGCAATTGGCTCGAGTGGGGTTACGCAGCGTCGTCGCCTTGGATCGATATCCGATCGCTTCCCAGACGTCGCCGCGCGCTGCTGGTCTCTTCAAGCTCGTGCAAGCGGACGAACTGCGGACGCGCCTAGCCGGTCTGGCTGTCGAGACGGTCATGAACTTCGAACGTGACTTCGGTGTGAAGCTTCCCTATGTCCGGTCGGGAAGTCTCATGGTCGCGCGGACCGAACGCCATGCTCGCGTCATCGAGCGGGAAGCGAGCGATGCCCAACGTTGGGGTGCTGAAGTTCATCTCGTGTCGGCGCGCGAGGCACGAGCGGTGGCACCGTTCCTGCAGGCCGAGCCGATTCTTCGTGCAGCCTATGTGCCGGGCGATATCTACATCGAGGAACCGGCGAGCCTCTTGCACGCCTTTCGTGAGGCTGCCGAGCTTCTCGGTGCACGCATCATCGGAAACGTGCCGGTCATCGGTATCGATGTACGCGATTCGGCGGTTCGAGCTGTGCACACGCCCGAGGGAACGATCCAGACCGACATCGTCATCGATGCAGCTGGAGCGTGGGTACGTGCGGTTGCTCGCCTCGCTGGTGCCGACTTGGCTGTCCAACCGATGCGGCACCAACTGGCTATCACACAGCCGATCAGTGGCACGCGGAGCGAGCAGGCGATCGTGCGGATCTTCGATGCTGCGGTGTATATCCGGCCGTGTCGAGGTGGTCTCATGTGGGGTGGGTTCGAGGCGAACCCGCTCCCGTTCGATCCCACCGCGCGCGGCGACGACTTTCGTATCGAGATGACTCCACTCGATTTCGGAATTCTGCAACAGTGCGCGGAAAGTGTGCGTAACCTGGTTCCGGTACTGCACGATGTGCCTGTCCAGGAGCATCGCGGTGGACTGTTTACGATGACACCGGATGGTCGCTTCATCGTCGGACCGGTTCCAGGGGTCAAAGGGTTGTGGGTGCTGAGCGGCTGCAACGGGAGCGGTTTCTCGTTTTCACCGGCGCTCGGGCGTTTGCTCGCCGAATGGATCGTTCAGGGCCAGCCGTCAGTCGATCTGGCTGCGTTTGCGCCTGAACGACTGGCTGGAGCGATCGACGAAGCCTCACTGCGCGAAGCCGCGATCTTCCAATACACGCACTACTACGAGCCTCTCGAAGAGTGACGGCAACGAGGCGTCGGGGAAGCCCGCGGACGGAGGGACGCGATGACGGCAGCACTCACGGAGGCGAAGCGCACGGCATTCCGCTGGATCGACGACAATGCACCGTGGTTGTCCGCCTTCGATCTGGAAATCTGGCGCTATGCCGAACCGGCGTGGCGTGAATACAAGTCGGCTCGCGCTTATGTGGATCTCCTCCAGCGTCATGGCTTTGCCGTCGAGGTCGGCTCGGGCGGCATGCCGACCGCTTTCGTCGCGAGTTGGGGCGAGGGTCGCCCGATCCTCGGAGCCTATGCTGAATACGACGCGGTACCTGGCAATTCCCAGGAACCAGTTCCGTACCGGAAGCCGCGCGAGGGCGTGCATCCGTGGGCAGCGGGTCACACGGATCCACATTCCATGCTCGGTGTGGCGGCACTCACCGGCGTGTTGGCTGCGCGATACGCGATGGAGCGACATCGGCTCGAGGGAACGCTCCGCTTCTTCGGTGAGCCAGCCGAGAAGGTGTGCGGCTCAAAACCGATCCACGCTGCGAAGGGGTACTATGACGGATTCGATGCCTTCATCGCCTATCACCCGTCGTATTACCCGAAGGGCACCAATACGGTTGCTTGGGAGACGCACTGCGGCTCGTACTGGAGCTGCGTGTTCTCCTTCGAGTGTGTGGAGCCGGAGCGTTGGATCGACCGGAGCTTGTTTCCAGACGTCGGTGGAGCCCACGCAGCAGCGCGGTGCCCGGGAGCCATCGACGCACTCTGCCTGATGTACACGATGACCAAATACACCAAAGAGGCGATGTTTCCGCATACCGGTTCCTGGACGCTGAACGAGTTCATCATGGTCGCGGGGGACGCGACTGCTGACAACCTGCCACCTCGGTTGGCCCAGATCCAATATGCGTGGCGTTCACCGAGCCTGGGAATCCAGGAGCAGATTTACCGTGTCCTCGCCAACAATGCCAGACGTGCGGCTCAGGTGACTGGCTGTCGCGTTTCGGTACGTTGGGTCAGCAAGACACGTGTTGGACTACCGAATTTGACGCTCGCGCAATTGACCTACGACAACTTGGAATTGGTCGGTCCTCCTCGTTACAGTGAGGAAGCGCGTGCGTTCGCACGCGAGATCCAGCGAAATCTCGGCCTCGAGCCGATGGTCGATCCGTTCGTCGACGATGTCGAGCGGGTGATTCCTCCACAAGAGTACGAAGCTCGCCTGCGATCAGCCTTGCCGGAATGGCAGCGAAACTTTACTTCTGATGACTATGTGGAGTACACCTGGCATGCTCCGACGGTGCGCTTGTACACGGCTCGACCGCGTTTGCGCCCGCCGACGCCCGATTACGCGTACCCAGCCTGGGCGGACAACGCGCTGGGTGGACGTCCCGAGATCGTCGATCCAGGGATGTTCGTGGCCGGTAAGGTCATCGCGGCAACACTGCTGGATCTGGTGACATACCCCGAGGTACTGGAACGTGCTTGGAACGAGTTTCGCGAACGCACCGGGGGCGGTGTCGGTGGCAGTCAGTGGTTGGCACCCCTCTTGCCGCGCGATTTCGTACCCCCGATCGACTTGCGCTGGCCAGAGTACATCACGACGGTTCGCGGTGAAGAATGGTGGATTCCCACGCCGAACCAAGCTGCTTTCAGCGAGCTCGAGGACTGATCGTGGCATACTGTGTGCGGGTCGTTGACGCGTGAGGAAGGAGGGTTGCGATGAGTCGAGATTGGGAGCGACTACTCAAGGACCTGGAGCGAGCCAGTCGCGTCCAGCGCCGCCAGTTTCTCCGAGCTCTGCTGGCGTCCGGTGCGACACTGGCGGGGGTGAGCGCACTGGCCGCCTGTCGCCAAGAGGCGACTCCGACAGCGGCTCCCGCTGGTCAGACGCCGGCTGCGGCGCCGACACAAGCGCCAGAGGGTGGTCTCCTCAAGGTCGCTGGATACGACGATCCCAACAAGTGGAAAGGGAAGACACTCGTTTTCGCGGGGTTCGGCGGTGCGATGCAGGACGCCCAGCGCAAGGCGGTGCTGGAGCCGTTCATGCGGCTCACCGGTGCGACCATCGTCGAAGATACGACCGACATCGGGAAATTGAAGGCGATGGTCGACGCCAAGGCGGTCGAGTGGACGGTGGCACAGCAGGGAACCTTCGAAAGCCGGGTGCTCGGCCAGCAAGGGTACTTGGAACCGATCGATTACTCCCTGGTCGATAAAACGAACTTTTTCGAGGATATTGCCGGTGAGTTCGATGTCGGAGTCATTTATTGGGCGCTCATCCTGGCCTATCGAACAGACAAATTCGGTAATAATCCCCCACAAGGTTGGAAGGACTTCTGGGATGTGCAAAACTTCCCCGGTCCGCGTGCCATGGACAAGGTCGATGGACCGGTTGGTAACCTCGAGTTCGCTCTGATGGCCGATGGGGTGCCGAAAGAACAAGTGTATCAGGTCATGCGCACCGCTGAGGGGATCGAGCGAGCCTTCAAGAAGATGGACGAGATCAAGCCACACGTGACGGTCTGGTGGGAAGCGGGTGCGCAACCGGCCCAGTTGCTCACCGACGGTGAGGTCGATATGGCCAATGCCTGGAACGGGCGAATCGACGCTGCGCAGCGGCAGGGGGCACCGATCGCGATCCAGTGGAACCAGGGACTGCTCCGCACTGACTCCTTCATCGTTCCCAAGGGGGTGAAGGAGAAGGAGTTGGCGATGGACTTCATCAACTTCGCGACGCGACCAGAAGTCCAGGCCGAGTTGTCCAAGTACATTCCCTACAGCCCGACGAACGCGAAAGCCTTTGACCTGCTTCCCGAAGACCTCAAGGCTCGCTTGCCGAGTGCGCCCGCACAGAAAGAGAAGATGCTCTTTGCAGACGCTGAATTCTGGCTCCCTAACCTGGATAAGCTCACCGAACGCTTCAACGACTGGCTGACCAAGTGATGCATCGTAGAGGTAGGCTACCGGGGGAGCGCCCGCTCCCCCAGTAGCGTGTCATCGCATCGATGTGTACAGTAATGTCGAGAAAGTTCCAGTCGAGTGGTTCGGGGAGCGTCGACGATGACGACGAGTGATGCGCTAGTCCGCGCAGCGTATCAGGGAAGTGCGCTGAGTCGTCGGTTGGAACTACGCCGCCAACTTGGCTATCTGGCGCTCTTGCTCCCAGCTTTGATCCTGCTTCTCGTGCTCTTCGTGTATCCGATCCTCCGACTTCTCGTCACGAGCGTGTTCGACGGGGGCCAACTGACGCTCGAACATTATCGACGGATCATCGAGGTCGATCTTTATCTTCGAGTCTTGCGAACGACTTTCACGATCGCACTACAGGTGACGCTCCTCTGCCTGGCATTGGGTTACCCTCTGGCATATTTTCTGGCGACACTCCGTGCCAGAACAGCCAGGCTGCTCATGATCCTGGTGCTGATACCGTTTTGGACGAGTATCCTGGTGCGCACCTACGCGTGGATGGTCCTGCTGCAACGCCAGGGTGTCTTCAATCGGTGGCTCTTGGAACTCGGGTTGATCGACGAACCGCTCCGTATGATGTACAACCGCATCGGCGTGCTCGTCGGCATGACGCACGTGCTCTTGCCGTTCATGGTGTTGCCGACCTATGCCGTCATGCGGGGAATCGATCGCAATCTCCTGCGAGCAGCAGCGAATCTGGGAGCCTCGCCGCTCCAGTCGTTCCTGCGTGTGTTCTTTCCCTTGAGTCTGCCCGGGGTCGCAGCTGGAAGTCTGCTCGTCTTCATACTGGCGCTTGGTTTCTTCATTACTCCAGCTTTGATGGGCGGTCGGAATGACATGATGATCGCCCAGCTCATCGAGACGCAAATTCGGACTCAGCTGAACTTCGCATTCGCAGCTGCTCTCGCGACGGTCCTCCTCGTGGTGACGTTGATCATCTTTGCCATCTATAATCGGTTACTCGGACTCGATAAGATGTTCGGGGGTGGCGTCTAATGGCCGAAGCAGCGACTCCACTCGAACGGCTCGAGGTGGCAGTACGGCCGAGGCGAGGCGGGCGCACGATACCGTGGGCGCGTCTCGCCCTTGGGGTATTCAGTGCACTGGTGCTCTTGTATCTCGTCGCCCCGGTGCTCATCGTCATCCCGATGTCGTTCAGCGCGGCCAAGTATCTCTCCTTTCCACCCCCGGGGCTCTCCCTTCAGTGGTACGAGAACTTCTTCGCACGCGCCGACTGGACATCGGCGACCATTCAAAGCATTCGGGTCGCTTTCATGGTCATGGTGCTTTCGACCGTCCTCGGGGTAGCGGCCTCGCTAGCACTCGTTCGTGCGTCGTTTCCGGGTAAGGAGATCGTCAACCTGATCATAGTCTCGCCACTCGTGGTACCGGCTATCATCGTCGCGATCGCGATTTATGGTCTGTATGTGCAATTTCGTTTAGTTCAGACGTTTTGGGGACTCGTCCTGGCGCATACGGTGCTGGCGATTCCCTACGTTATCGTGAACGTGTCCGCGACCTTACGGGGTTTCGATATCCGCTTGGAGCAGGCGGCTCGGAGCCTCGGGGCGAATGGATGGCAAACGTTTCGGCACGTGACCTTGCCGCTGATCAGCCCGGGCATCTTCGCCGGGGCAGTTTTCGCCTTCATCGCTTCGTTCGACGAACTCATCGTTGCTCTCTTCATCGCAGGAGCCCGGGGCCGCACGTTGCCGATGCGCATGTTCGAGGGACTGCGCATGGAGATCGATCCGACGATCGCTGCAGTATCCTCGATGCTGATCACTTTTTCAGTCCTCGTCTTGGCATCGGCGGAATTGGTGCGGCGGCGTAGCCAGGTCGATTAACCCGTGGTCGTGGGGAAGTCGCCTCCAGTACAGGCCAGTACCGTGCGGGTGTCGCAGTCGGCGGCCAAGCGTTGGCTGCGCCGCGGGCTGGTACTGCTCGCTCTCGGTACTGTCTTCTGGATCCTGTGGACGGTGCGAGGAGCACTCGTTCCGTTCTTCATCGGTGCGATTTTTGTGTACATTCTCGCCCCGCTGGTCATGCTCTACGAGCGACTGCTGCCGTTCCACCGGCGCATGCCAGGGCTCGCTCGCACGGTCGCCATCCTCGCGACCTATCTCACGGCCGCCGCTGTGCTCGTCGGTATCGGGCTGCTTTTCGTGCCTCCCCTGATTCGGCAAACAACCGAGTTCGTCCAGGCCACTCCCGGCTATTGGCAGACGATCAATGAGCAAGTCGATGACCTCCTGGCGCAATACGAGGCCAATGTTCCGGCGACGATACGCACGCAAATCGAGTCAGCCCTCGGAAACCTGTGGTCGATGGTGCTGCAGGCGGTGCAGCGTGCTATGCGCCTAACCTTCGGGGCAGTGACCGCGGCGATCGGCTTCTTCTCGGCACTCGTCCTCGTTCCGTTCTGGATGTACTACGTACTGAAAGACAGCGAACGAGCCCTCCAGTGGTTTTATGGGCTCTGGCCAGCAGATTGGCGGCAGGATGTCCGTGCTCTCGTGAGGATCGTCGACCGAACGTTGGCGGCATATATCCGCGGCCAGCTATTCTTGGGGCTCGTCATCGGTGTTGCCGTCGGGGTCACTATGTGGGCAATCGGCATGACACAGCCGATCGTCCTCGGGCTGATCGCTGGCGTCTTGGAACTCGTGCCAATTCTGGGTCCGATCCTTACGTTCGTGGTGATCGCGCTCGTCGCGCTGGCCACTGATCCCGGTAAGCTTCTTTGGGTAGGACTTGCCTTTATCGTTATTCAGCAACTGGAGAACAATCTCCTGGTTCCGCGAGTGCACGGCTATGTGGTTGAAATGAACCCAGCAGTTGTGATGGTTCTGGTCGTCACCGGTGGAGCACTCTGGGGACTGCCGGGAATGGTCATCATGGTCCCGCTCGCGGCTGTCTTGCGGGATGTATTCCGCTACCTGTATCGGCGTTGGAGCGACCTCGATACTGCTGCTCAGCCGGGATCGCCTTCGGGTGACACGTTGCCGGTCGAGACCGATGGTTGAAACCCGGGCACCAGTTCGAGGTACGGCTGTAAGTCTTCGACTAGTCCCAGGGGTTGCGGTTTGGTGCGAAGCTGTGGGAACAGGATGACTTCGCGGATCGTCGGCCGATTCGTGAAGAGCATAACCAGCCGGTCGATGCCGAGCCCGAATCCTCCAGTCGGTGGCATTCCGTACATCAAAGCGTTGATGAAGTCCTCGTCGATCGGCATCGCTTCCTCGTCTCCTTTCGCGCGGTCGCGTGCTTGCTCGAGGAAACGGTACAACTGATCGAGTGGATCGTTCAACTCGGTGTATGCGTTCGCGAGTTCCAACCCGCCAACGAAGAGTTGGAAACGCTCGACGAGGCGGGGATCCTCCGACTTGCGTTTGGCGAGCGGTGACAGAGCCACGGGGTAATCGTAGATGAAAGTCGGTTGGACGAGGCGCGGCCGAACGAAGGTCTTGAGGAGTTCGTCGAGAATGCGAGGCCAGACTGTAGTGGGCTCCACGTCGGCTCCGAGAGCGCGGGCGCGCGCATAGAGTGTCGGCTGGTCCGTGACTTCCAGAAAATCGATTCCGGTGAAACGGAGCAGTGCCTCGCGCAAGCTCATGCGGGCCCACGGTGGTGTCAAGTCGATAACCGTGTCTCCCCACTGGAAAGTCAAGGTGCCGAGGGCCTCGCGTGCTGCGAAAACGATCAATTCCTCGCACATCTGCATGATATCGAGGTAATCGGTATACGCTGCGTAAAACTCGAGCATGGTGAATTCAGGGTTATGCCGAGCATCGATCCCTTCGTTTCGAAAGTCCTTACAGATCTCGTAGACGCGCTCGTAGCCACCGACGAGAAGCCGCTTGAGATAAAGTTCGTCGGAAATACGCAAATAGAAGGTCTGATCGAGAGCATGGTAGTAGGTGGTGAAGGGACGAGCTGCGGCACCGCCATAGATCGGTTGGAGGGTGGGTGTCTCGACTTCGAGAAAGCCGCGTTCGTCCAGGTACTGACGGATCGCTCGAATGACGCGAGCCCGTGTCACGAAGATTTGACGCGTGTCCGGGTTGGTCATGAGGTCGACATAGCGTTGGCGGTAACGCGTTTCGACGTCGGTCAGCCCGTGCCATTTATCTGGTGGAGGATTGAGCGCCTTGCTCAACAGTCGGAGCGCGTGCACCTCGAGAGAAACTTCACCAGTCCGTGTGCGGAAGAGATGGCCTTCGGCTTCGACGAAATCGTTCAGATCGATGTAGCGCTTGAACCATGCCAGTTGGTCATCGCCGACGAACTCGCGGCGCAAGAAAAGTTGAATCGCTCCTGACCCGTCGCGGATATGACTGAAGACGGTCCGTCCCATGTCGCGAATGGAGACGACGCGGCCAGCGAGTGTGACCGGTTCGGGATCAGGCTGGCCACCGAGGTGCGGCTCTCGCTCGGCGAAGAGAGCGTGTGCCTGTGCTGCAGTCAAGTTGCGATGCGAACGAGCCGGATATGGGTCGATGCCCTGTCGACGGAGTTCGCGGAGCTTTTCGAGCCGTGCACGCTGCTGATCGTTGAGCGGCATATCCCCTCTTTCCGGTTATCGTCTCGGCAGACAGCGTTGCCCAGAAGCAATCGAAGTCGCAAGGGGATTTCGGCACGATCACTCGATGCGTTGAATAGTGAAGCGCATCTCTCCTCCCGGAGCACGCACCGTTACAGTGGTGCCGACGCGCTTGCCGAGGAGCGCTGCTCCCACCGGGGACTCGATGGAAATGCGTCCCTGCGCAGCATTCGCCTCTTCGGGGCTGACGATGACCCAGGTTTCGATGCTTCCTTCTTCGTCGATGACGGTCACGCGCGAACCCAAGCGCACTTCGTCCTGGGGGCCAGCCTGAGTGATCGTCTGCGCTCGACGCAGAATATGCTCGATCTCGCGGATGCGTGCCTCTGTGAGGACGAGTTCTTCTTTCGTGTCTTCGTACTCGCTGTTGTCAGAAATGTCGCCCTCATTGCTGAGTTGCTGCAGTCGCTCGAGCAACACGGGTAACTTGTGTTGGCGCAGGTGCTCGAGTTCTTGTTCGAGCGCTGCCTTCCCTTCGGGCGTCAACACGATCGGGCGCTCACGCACCATCTTGGGCACCTCTCTGTTTCACTCTGCTGCGTCCAGTGGATACGGCCGGTGAATCATGACCCCGGAGGCTCATCTGCCGAGCCGATTCGTGGCGGTCTCGTGATACGCGAGCGGTCCTGCCGTATACGCAACACAACAGTGGCAGCGGCTGTGCGCCGCGCCACCGTCGTGACTCCCGTACTCCGCCAGTGGGTGAGAAGGGACTCGAACCCCTGACCTCGCGGATGTGAACCGCGCGCTCTAACCGGCTGAGCTACTCACCCGTTTCACACCGACAGTATAACAAAGGCGGAGACGGTGCCGCAAGCCGCTTCTTAGTCCACGACAGCGATGCAGTCGATTTCCACCAACGCACCGGCCGGCAGGCGCGCAGCTTGCACCGTTGTCCGCGGCGGTGGATTTTCGCCGAAATACTTGGCATAAATCCGGTTGAAGGCAGCGAAGTCTTCCAAGTTCACCAAAAAGCATGTTGTCCGAACGACACGTGAGAGGGAACTCCCAGCAGCTTCCAAGATGGCCTTGAGGTTCTCCAAAACACGCTCCGTCTGCTCTTCGATGCCTCCCTCGACCATGCGGCCACTTGCTGGGTCCAGAGGAATCTGGCCGGCAGTGAAGACGAACTGACCGACACGTACGGCCTGAACATAGGGCCCGATCGGTCGGGGAGCTCCATCGGTGTGAATGACTTCGCGTTCCATACCACTCGCTCCTCTCGTTGGCTCTCGTTTCTTTCTCGCCGACGCTATCATGCGGTGGGCCGTCGCGCAATGGGGAGCGTGGGAGGCAAAGGTCATCTCTGGTACACTCATGCTGGTTCGGTGTCCGGACACTCTCGGCAGGGGGACTCGTGAGTATCGCCGAAGTCGTCCGCGAAGTGGTCACAACCCGTATGGTAGGTGAGCGGCTTCGGCGTGTCGTCGCTGGAGCGAGCACCATCGTCACGGGAATCTTGCTCGTGAGTGTGGCCGTTGTTCTCGCTTATGGCTCGCTCCAGGGCGATCGGATCTATCCAGGCATACGGGTTGCCGGCGTGGATGTCGGTGGTCTCACCGTCGACGAAGCTGCCCAGCGGGTGACGAACGCGTTGGCGACACTGACGAATCAAGAGATCGTGCTGTCTTTCCAGGGAACTGAGTTAGTCCTTCCCATTGGTGAGTTGGAGCCGAAATGGCATCCGCAAGTAGCGGTGGACCAAGCTCATCGCGTGGGGCGTAGTGGCAATTTGTGGCGTGATTCGGCTAGTTGGATCGCAGCGCGACTTGGTCTCCAGGTGATCCCGGTCCCGGTCACCTATCGAGTGGATCGTCTCGAGGCGGCGGTTCGCATCCTGGCTCAACAGGCGGCGCGCCCGCCGCAGGACGCGTTTTTCACTGTCGACGCTGACGGATCGTTGCACGTCGCTCCGGCTCGCGAGGGCATAGGCATCGATCTCGGAGTCGCCCGACAGGCTGTCGAAGAGGCACTCGCTTCGGGAAGAGTCGGAAGAATCGAACTCGCTCCAGTTGCCCTGCCTCCGACTTATACGGAGCGCGATCTCGAGCCATTGAAGCCCCGCGTGCAAGCCTTGGTCGGTAGCCCGATCGTGCTCACCCTCGATGGCGAGTCACGCTGGATGATTTCTCCTCCTGATCTGGCTCGATTGTTGACTCTGACGAGCCATGATGGGGCGCTTCAGGCGTCTTTCGACCGTGCTAAGCTCCAGGAGTACTTGAGCCAGATTGCGGGATTGGTCGTCGCACCGGCTCAAGATTCTCACGTACGCTGGAACGGATCAGCCTTTGAGGTCGTTCCCGCTCGGCCTGGAGCGGTACTCGATGTGGTGGCCACGGTCGACGAGTTTCTGGCTCGAGTCGAGCGTGGGGAGCGTACGATACCCGTTCAGGCACGTCCTGCATCTCCACTCGTCACGGAGGCGATGGCAGATGAGGCGCGTGCGCGAGCGCAAGCGCTCGTTGATCGTGGTTTGACATTGCGATGGCCGAATGGCATGCGAACCGTTCGCGGTGGGGAACTCGCTGCGCTGCTGACGTTCGAACAGCGTCGCCAGGGGGAGATCGTTGTCGGTCTGGACGTCAGTATCGACAGGTCGACGGTATACTCCCTTTTGGAGGCAATCGCACCACAAATCCAGCAGGACGCTCGCGACGCGGAGCTCCGCTATCGAGATGGAAAAGTGGTGGTCGTTACCCCCGAGCGAACCGGTCAACGGCTCGATATCGAGGGATCGCTGATCGCGTTCGAGCGAGCGGTCCGGTCGGGTCGATCGGACGTCGATCTCGTCGTTGCGACTGTCGAGCCTCGTGTCACTTCGGCGATGGCGAGTCAAATCCGAATCCGTGAACGAATCTCGGCAGGGGCAACCTATTACGGCGATTCGGCACCGAATCGTCGACACAATGTAGAGCTGGCAGTGCAGCGGGTCAATGGGGCGCTCGTACCGCCAGGTGAAGTGTTCTCGTTCACCGGAACGGTGGGGGCGATCAACCTCGAGAACGGATACAAGGTCGGTTACGGCATCGTCGCAACCAATGGGCGCGTCCAGACGGTTCCCTCCGTCGGGGGTGGGGTGTGCCAAGTCTCGACCACGGTCTTTCACGCTGCCTTCTGGGGCGGTTTTCCCATCGTCGAGCGAAACTGGCATCTGTATTGGATTCCGCTCTACGGTCAGCCGCCGAGTGGTTTGATCGGGTTGGATGCGACGGTCGATACCGATTATGGCCTCGATTTCAAATTCCGGAACACGACGAGCGACTGGATCGCGGTCGTGGCCTGGGCAGATGGTTCTTGGGTGCATGTCGAAATTTGGGGCACGAAACCGAATTGGCGTGTGGTGGTGGATGACCCTGTCGTGACGAATGTCGTGAAGGCGGATCCTACTCCAGTGACTCGGGAAGACCCGTCGCTGGCTCCTGGGGAGCAAGTCGTCGTCGAGCGTGCACGTGATGGATTCAGCGTGGCGATACGACGGCGTGTCTATGAGGGCGATCGCCTGATCGACGAGGTCACCTTGCGCAGCACCTATCAGCCGTCCCAAAACGTGACCCTGGTCGGTCCGCAACCGTCGCCGAGCCCGACGGAAACCCCGGAAGAAGGAAGTCCGCAACCCACCGAGGCCACGACCCCTGTTCCGGCGGCGACGCCGACGCCGGAACCGTAGCGCGAGGAGTCCGATCATGAACCAGCGTTCAGCACAGACTCTGGGGCTTGTGGTGGGACTCTCGGTCGGGCGATGGATCGGACAACTGACGCGTGACCGCATGATGGTCCTCGAACCTCCTCGCCTCGTCGACTGGGAGCGAGCGAGGGAGATCGCGTTACGCCTCTCCGGTGGAGTGCGCTTGAGTGCACTGGAGCGAGAGGAGGCAACCGATCGTTATCGCAGACTCGTCACGGAGCTCGCGCCGGCCATCGCTGACTTTGTTGGCTCCCCGATTCCCAGCGGAATACATCGCGTCTACGCCTTCGATCGGATCGATTGGATCGATGCGAATCTGGAAGGCTTCGCAGAGGTCCTGCGTCCCTTGGAGTCAGTCATCCACGTACCGGAACGTCCACTCACTCGGGCTGCGGCCGTCCTCTGGGCGCACGCTGGTCGGTCCGCTGCGACAGCGGAAGTAGGGATGGCACTCGGCTTCCTCTCGCGGCGGGTTTTGGGCCAGTATGACATCGCTGTACTCGGTGGGGAGCCGACCGCGGCTGGAAAACTGTACTTCGTCGAGCCGAACATACGCTGGTTGATCAGGAACTGGCGACTTCCCGAGCACGACTTTTATCGTTGGCTGGTCCTGCACGAGGTCACGCATGCCTTTGAGTTCGAAACCAGTCCTTGGTTGCGCGATCATGTCAATTGGCTCTTGCGCGAGTGGGTCGAAGCGCTGCGACATGACGGGAAGCTCTTGCATCGAGTCATCGAGATTCTGCGCACCGCTCGGCGAGGGGACTGGACGGCCGATATGACGTGGATGGAGCTGCTCATGTCTACCGAGCAGCGACGCCTTTTCCGGCAGTTGCAGGCGGTCATGGCTGTCATCGAAGGGTACAGTAATTATGTAATGCGTGAAGTCGGGCGTGAAATTGTCGAATCGTATCCGCTGATCGAGCGTCGTTTCGAGGAGCGTGAGCGTGCTCGCACACCAGCGGAGCGTTTGCTCCTGCGCTTGAGCGGATTGGACATGAAACTCGAGCAATATCGGCGCGGCGAGGCGTTCTGCCGAGCGATCGCCGATCGAATGGGGCACGAGGCCTTCGCTGTTTTGTGGCGAGGTCCAGAGTGGTTGCCGACGTACGAGGAACTCGCTGAACCGCATAGCTGGATCAGGCGCGTGACGAGTGGTCCGTCAGGATGACGCTCGACATCCTCAAGGTCGCTGGTGAGCTTCGGGCAGCGGTCGAGACAGTGATCGAAAAGGAGCGCAGTGGACGACCTGCGCTTCTCGAGCTCTTGCGGGTGTTCGACGACGCGGAGATCACGCGCTGCGTGGCAAGCGCGCGCACCTCCTGGCTTCTGGGCTTGCCGTTGGGACGCTATTTCGAACGGGTCGCTGTTCCCTCGCGGGCGCGTGCGGGATACAGCTGCGTGGCCACTGATGCATCGCTCGTGGTGAGCGATCGTCACGGTCCAGTGCAGTACGTGGTCATCAATGTCGGCTTCTGTGTCCTGGAATACGGTGAGGAGCCAGCGGCTCAACTCGGTTCGGACCCGATCGTCTTGTGGAGAGAGGAAGAACTCTCGATCCCCGATGGGAGTCGCCGAATACCGATAACCGGTAACGTGCTCGCGATGCGTCGGATGATCGCCGAACTCGAAGCGGCGTTGCGTCTGACTCAGCATGTTCACGCGCCGGTTCTCGCTCTCCAGGATGGAACGCTGATCCCTTGGGTATTGGAGGGGCAGACCTCTAGCCTGGTGCAGTGGGGAATCGAGGGGTACGCGCGGACTCTGGAGGAGTTCCGCCGCCGAAGAACACCAGTGGCCGGGGTCATCAGTTATCCTGGTTCGCGTGACATCGTCAACGTCCTGCGGGTAGCAGCTTGCGACTATCCCCGACTCGGCCAGATCGTGAACTGCGATGATTGTCTCCGTCGTGTCGCAAGAGGGGAACGCGAGCAGGCCTGCGCCATCGTCCCCGACGTCACTGACCGCTGGCTCTTCGCGACGCTCGATGACGTTCGCCTGGAGCCGGGGGAGCGATCTACATGCTTTCGGAGCCAATCGTCCATTCTGGATCAGCTGCCTGCGGACGACCGCATCGTGTTCTTTTATCTTCATACCGGAACGGAAGTCGCTCGCGTCGAACTCCCGTATTGGGTCGCTGTGGATCGAGATCTCCTCGATTTCGTCCATGCAGTCGTGTGGGATCAGGGCACTCGGGCACGAGGATACCCTTTGGCACTCCAAGAGGCACACGAGCAGGCAGTCGTGCATCGTGAAGAGCGCCTGCAGCTTTCCGCCTTGATCGAGCAGTTCTTCGCCCGCAATGGTTTCCTGGAGCAGCGTTCGGCGAAGGAACGGAGCAAGCGGGTGCGATATGCATGAACGACGAATCGGCGAAGTTGTCGAGACTTCGACCGTGCAGTTCGTAGTCGAGTGCGATGAGTTGGACCGTCTTCCCGAATTGGGCTCGTTCGTGCGTGTCGCAGGAACGGATGTCGAGGCGATCTACGGCATCGTGGCTTATGCCGAAACGACGGCTGTCGACCCTGGCCGACGCGTCGTTCGACGCGGTTCAGGAGAAATCCAGGATCGGGCTCTGTACGAGGCAAACCCAGAACTTCGGTTCGTTCTCCGTTCGCTGTTCGTTGCGGTCGCGGTCGCTCACGAACGGAGCGGCCGCCTGTTCTTTCTCTTGCCGCCGTGCCCTCCACCGTTGCATTACAGCGTCGAGCTGGTCCCCCCTGAAGAGGTCTGGCGATTGACTGATTCGTGTCGTTACTTTTCCCTCATGCTTGCGGTGCATGGAGAGGTTCCGGCTGAGCAACTCTTGGCGGCCCATTTGAGTTACGTATTCCGTGCCCGTAGTAACGACGAGAGATGGCTCGAAGGCGCAGCGCAAGAGCTCGCACGGCTGCTCAAGCGCGACTACGATCGCCTCCGTCAAGTGTTGGAGGCCGTCGAGCCACTGATCGACTCCCTTCCGCATTAGTGCCGAAAGTGACGTTCCCCAGTGAACACCATGGCGATCCCAGCCCGCTCCGCGGCCTCGACGACTTCGCGATCACGCTTGGAGCCTCCAGGCTGAACGATCGCAGTGATTCCTGCAGCGGCAGCGAGTTCGACACTGTCCGGAAACGGGAAAAATGCATCGCTCGCGAGAACGGCGTGCCGAGCTCGGTCGCCGGCTCGCCACAAAGCGAGCCGGACCGCATCGACACGATTGGGTTGGCCACCGCCGATCCCCACCGTTTGTGCGTGTCGCGCGATGACGACTCCGTTGGAGAGGACGAACGGCACCACAGTCCAAGCGAAGGCAAGGTCGTGCCATTCGGTTTCGGTTGGCTGGCGACTCGTCACGACTTGCCAGGTCTCGGGCAGGCGGAGCGGTCGATCTGCTGACTGGATGAGAACAGCATCCCCCACGCTGCGGAAAACGAGGCCAGGATCGGTCCAGGGGGGAGCGATGATCAAGCGCAACGACTTGCGTCGTGCAAGGAGTGTCTCCACTCCCGGTTGCTTGTCTGGGACGATCAGGAGATCGAAGAAATGTTGGGTAACGGCAAGAGCAGCCTCGGCGTCCAGTGTGCGATTCAGGGCAACGATGCCCCCGAAGGAAGAGACCGGATCAGCCTCAAAAGCGCGCAGGAAGGCTTCATGCGGAGTCGCTGCAACGGCGACACCACAGGGTGCGGCGTGCTTCACAATGACAGCGGCTGGTTGGGTAAAACGCTGAACGAGTTGCCAAGCGGCTACAGCATCGAGCACGTTGTTGTAGGAAAGCGCAGCCTCACCAACGACCTGCCATCGACTCACTTGGGGAGTGGTGTCGAGAATCTGGTAGATAGCGGCGCGTTGGTGAGGATTTTCGCCATAGCGGAGCGTGTGCAGCTTCCTGAGTGGGAGCGGGAGAAGTTCAGGAAACTCTTCCGTGCGCAGATAGCTCGCAATCTGGGCATCGTACGTCGCCAAATGGGCGAAGGCTTTGGCGGCGAGCGCCCGTCGAGTCTCGTGATCGATTCCGGTGATGCCAAACTGGGCGAGCTTGTCGGCAATCGGTTCGTAATCACGCGGATCACAGATCGGGAGGACCCAGGGAAAGTTCTTGGCGGCAGCTCGCAACAGTGCTGGCCCGCCGACGTCGATCAGTTCGAGAGCGACATCCTCGGGTGTCTCCGGTGTGACGTGTCGATCGAAGGGGTACAAGTTGACAGCGACCAGCTGGATCGGGACGATAGCGTGCTCTGCTAATTGTTCCAGGTCAGTAGGGCGATCGTGCCGAGCCAGTATGCCAGCGTGCACGGCGGGGTGAAGCGTTTTCACTCGTCCTTGGAGCAGCTCGGGAAAACCAGTCAGCTCCGAGATCTCGCGCACGGGCATCCCGTGTTCTCGAAGCACACGAGCGGTACCGCCGGTGGCGAACACTTCCCAACCGAGGTCGAGCAAGCGTTGGGCGAATACCGCGACACCTGTTTTGTCCGCGACGGAAAGCAAGGCGCGCATGGTTCCTCCACGTCTCAGGGCAGTCGAGCCCAGCGAACGATGACCTGTTTACCGAAGACCTTTCGGAACAAGCCGCTTCGTGCCTGCGCCTTTTCGATCTCCAGGGTCGGGTAGATTTCGGACTGGACCGAAATGGTTACCGAATCATCGGTGAGATCGACGGTTAGGTCTCTCACGCAACGCTGGTGACTGGCGTCGAGTCCCTCGGCAATGCGGAGAAGCGCGGCGAGTTGCTCCACGAGATGCCGCTCTCGCGGTGGGAGACGTTTGAACTGTGGGTGAGCGAGTGATGGTTCAGCTGCACGATGGTACCGTGCGATGGTTGCGATCATGAGCTGTTGCGCACGATCAAAACCGCGGAGCGGCAGAGCCATGATGCGATCGAACGAATGCCGATGGTGGTCGGTGAGCGAGCGGAACTGTCCACAGTCATGCCACAATGCCGCAGCCGCAAGGAGATCGCGTCCTTCGGGCGGTAGAGCGAGAGGCTCGCGGAGCTGGTCAAAGAGCCGAAGGGCTAGGAACGCAACGTGTTCTGCATGATCTGGGTCGGGGGTTTCGATCGATGCTGCTGCGCGTGCCCGCTCGATGGAAAGGTCCGTGTCCCGCATCGCGAAGCGACTCCTTCGGGCGCAAGTATGCCCTAAGCCGGTCTCACAGGCGATCGATCACGATTTTGACGATCGCGCGGAGGGTTTCGATGACCCCGATCGATCGGACGGCGATAGCGGGGAAGCGCGGGGCGCGCATCGGATTGAGATAGCTGTCCAGAACAGGAAGAGGGAGCGCATTCGCGAGGTCCATTTTGTTGTATTGCAAGACCAGCGGAAAGTCGGTAAAGCGCTTTCCTTGCCGAATCAGGTTCTGTGCCAGTTCGCGCAGACTTTGCAAATTGTCAGCGAGGCGCTCGCGCTGCGCATCAGCAACGAAGACGACGCCGTCGGCTCCGCTCAAGACCGCGAGACGCGTCTGTCTATACAAGTTTTGCCCTGGGACAGTATAGAGTTGGAGACGGAGTCGATAACCGTGCACGGTACCGACGTCGAGCGGAAGAAAGTCAAAGAACAGCGTTCGCTCAGCTTCCGTGTCGATGGAAACGAGCTGACTCTTCACGTGCTCCGGTAACGAGGCATGTACGACCTGAAGATTGGTTGTCTTGCCCGAGAGTCCCGGGCCGTAATAGACGATCTTGGCGTGGATCTCGCGTGCTGCGACGTCGATCAGTGCCATCGCTGGTCGCTATCACGCTGGTTTACCGATCTCGCACGCCAATGGTGCAGCGACCTGGTTGGCATGCTCAGACCGACTCGCTGTCGGTCAGCATCTGTGTACCTAACATCCCACCATGAACGATGACGCGCGATCGCTCGGCTCGCACGACATGACCGATGATCCAACCCTCGCCCAAGGCGTTCCGCAATTCGTCGATGAACGAGGGTGTCCCGATGACAGCGAAGCCGATTCCCATGTTGAACACGCGGAACATTTCAGTTGGAGAGATACTTCCTCGCCGGCGTATTTCCTGAAATAACGGTGGAACTGGCCAGCTGCTGGCATCGATCTCGATCCGGCAGCCGTCAGGGACGATCCGTGCCAAATTCCCTGTTAGACCTCCGCCAGTAATATGGGCCAGACCGTGGAGCCGCGAGTCGCGGAGCCAGGTGCGCAAGAGGGGAACGTAACAGCGATGTGGTTGCAGTAACAGGTCACCGAGCGAACGATCGGACCACGGTGGTACATCTGCCAGAAGCGGCCGATCATGTTGTGGGTCCCCGGTCAACCCGAGCACTGCTCGTACCAGTGAGTAGCCGTTCGTATGGAGCCCGTCGCTGGGAAGCCCGAGGACGAGGTCACCTGGCTCGATGGCACGGCCGTCGATGATTCCTTCGACGGGCACGACGCCGACCATGCAACCAGCGAGATCGTAGGCTCCGGGAGTGTAGATGCCAGGAAGCTGCGCTGTTTCTCCGCCGATGAGCGAGCAACCGAGCGCAGCACACGCCCGTGTCATCCCCCGGACCAGAGCCTCGAGTACCGTCTCATCCAACTGGGCCGTAGCGAAGTAATCCAGGAAAAAGAGTGGTTCGGCACCACACGCCAAAAGATCGTTCGCGCTGTGATGGACGAGGTCGATGCCGATCCCCTCGTGGCGATTGAGGACCGACGCGATGATGACCTTGGTCCCGACACTGTCGATAGTCGCGACGAGCGCGAGGGTGCCGTTCGTTCCGGGGGCCGCGATGATGCCACCGAAGAGTCCGAGCGGTCGGAGCACACCAGGGCTGAAGGTCTCTCGGACGTACTGTGCAATTCGGCGCTTGATCGAATCAGCTCGTGCCAGGTCAACACCGCTGTCCGCGTACGTTCGTGACTCCATGCCGTGCCTCTCGTCAGCTGCCCTGCTCGCTGATCACCTGCTGGAGCAGGGGGGTGAAACGCCGAACAGCCAAGCGAAGACGACCCAGATTGGTCGCACCGGAGGCTAGGAGGACGAGCGCGGTGTCGGAGTCTAGGGGGGCGACGAGTACGAGATGTCGATCGAACTCCACGATGGCTTGGCGCGGCGTACTGGCCAGTTCCTGCCCGAGAGCTTCCAGCATGAGTAGACCACTGACTGCCTGCGCGGCGACCGCTTCACAGTCGATCTCGCTCGTGCCTTGTGCTGCCTCCACCACTAACCCGTCGGTGGTGGCTATGAGCGCTGCGTCCAACCCAAATTCGCGTTGAAGCCGCTGAACGAGTTCACTGGTCGTCACGAGTCTACTCCTCGCCGTTCACTCATTCCCGAACCCGTTTCATTATCGGGCATATTCGCGAGCTGTCACGCGGGAACTTCGTCCCACTTACTCTCATGCGTCGTCGACAGACGGCGACAGAAACGGTTCCAAACGGGGGAGGAGTGCGTTCGGTATGCGGGCTCGAACGAGAATACCCTCTGCCAGATAGCGACGCTCGTTGATGATGCCATGCTCCTCGAGTGTCGCGATGAGGCGCTGCTCACGATACGGTATCAGGAGCTGCACAGCACGCGGCGCGGCGACGTCACGTAATGTACGTGCGATCCGTGCACGCAATGTTTCCAGCCCGTAGCCAGTTGTTGCTGAAACGAAGACAGCGCTGGTAGGAACGTCGAGTTCTCGAGCCAGGCGATCCGGGTCGATCGTAGGCTCCAATCGATCGATCTTGTTCAGCACGGTGATGGTGGGATAGCGATCCGCTCCGAGTTCCCGGAGAACCTGACGAACGGCAGCAGCCTGCTCAGCTGCCTTCGGGTGAGTGATATCCACGACATGGAGAAGAAGGTGAGCTTCTAAAATCTCCTCCAGAGTAGCCCGGAAGGCTGCTACCAATGTTGTGGGCAGTTTGTGAATGAAGCCGACTGTATCAGTGAGCAAGGCGACCTGACCATCCGACAGCCTCAGGCGGCGTGTAGTCGGATCGAGTGTCGCGAACAGTTTATCCGCTGCGAGCACGTCTGCACCGGTCAGCGCATTGAGCAGTGTGGACTTGCCGGCGTTGGTATAACCCACGAGGGCGATGACTGGAAGGTGGTTCTGCCGCCGACGCTGGCGATACCGCGCGCGATGCTCTCGCACCTCTTCGAGTTGGCGTCGTATCCAGGCGATTCGTTCCCGGGCTCGGCGGCGATCGATTTCGAGCTGCGTCTCACCTGGTCCCCGAAGACCGACCCCACCGACTGCTTGACGGGAGAGGTGCGTCCACATACGAGTCAGACGCGGCAAGCGATATTCCAGTTGGGCTAACTCGACCTGAAGGCGTCCTTCCCGTGTTCGTGCATGCCTCGCGAAGATGTCGAGAATGAGAGCCGTGCGATCCAGCACCTTGACCTGCAAGGCATCCTCGAGGTGCCGCAATTGAGCGGGGGAGAGTTCATCGTCGGCGAGTAACAGGGTGTAGCCGAGTCGATCGCGCAATGTCTGAAGCTCGCGCAACTTTCCAGGGCCGACGTAATGCTGCGGATGTGGATGGGGCAGCCGCTGGGTGACGGTTCCCACGACTTCCACGCCGGCAGTCCGCGCGAGTTGAGCGAGTTCTTCGAGGGAGGCATCCGCCTCCCAACCGTCGCGTCGCCACTCGACGCAGACGAGGAGAGCACGCTCCACACGAGGCACCCACGATTGTGCTGACGCGGGTACCGGGTCGGGAAGTTCGACTCGCTCGTGATCTCGTCTCGTCAGGCTGAATCCTCGACTCACAATGTACTGATGGAAACGCCACCGTCGGACAGACGGTGGCGAATCGGCTGGGGAGTAGGGATTCGAACCCCAACTAGCTGATCCAGAGTCAGCCGTCCTACCGTTAGACGACTCCCCAACGCCCATAACCCATTCTAGCCGACACGCCACGATCGTGTCAAGGCTTGCATGGAGCGAGTTGGTGCGTTAGTGTTGGATGGAGGTTCGAGCAGGATGGGAGGTGAGGCCATGCGCGTCGGGTACGATCGGCCACTGTACATCCTGGCCTTCGATCACCGGAGTTCCTTCGAGGAGCTCGCGGCGAAAGCCGGTGTGCCAGAGAACGAGCGGGCAGCCAAGATCAGTGAAGCGAAGCGCGTCATCTTCGAGGGTTTCGTGAGAGCGGTTGAACGTGGGGCTCCACGTGATGCAGCTGGGATTCTCGTCGACGAGCAGTACGGGGCCGACGTCGCGCGAACCGCACGAGAACGCGGCTACATTCTCGCGATGCCGGTCGAAAAGAGCGGTCAGAAGGTGTTCGATTTCGAATATGGCGACCAATTCGGTGAGCACATCCTCGCGTTCGATCCGACCTTCAGTAAAGTTCTAGTCCGCTATAACCCCAATGACTCGTCAGAAACGAAACACATTCAGCTGGAGCGGCTCAAGCGACTCCACGATTGGCTGCGTGAACGCGAACGCCGCTTCTTGCTCGAGTTACTGGTTCCAGCGACGAAAGAACAGCTGGAAGCCGTCGGTGGTGACAGTGAACGATACGATCGCGAAGTGCGACCAGAACTCACGCTGCAGGCGATCGACGAGTTTTATGCGGCGGATATCGTTCCTGACATTTGGAAGATCGAAGGACTCGATCGCCGAGAAGACTGTGAACGAATGGGTGCGAAGGTTCGAAGTGGTGGCCGCGATGCGGTGAGCTGCGTGGTGCTCGGTCGCGGGGCTGATGCCGCGCGCGTCGACCATTGGTTGCGCATGGCAGCGGGGGTTCCCGGATACGTGGGTTTCGCGATCGGTCGCACGCTCTGGTGGGACGGTGTCCAAGGGTACCTGAATGGCACGCTGACGCGCGAGGCTGCTGCAGAAAAGGTCGCAGCGAATTATCTGCGAGCGATCGACCTCTACGTGTCAGCAGCGCGCGCTCCCGTCGCGTGATCATTTCCCTCACGATCGAGAAGGGGCGCGAAGGAAGAGGGGCCGATACGATCGAGAGGTTGAGGCCCCTCTTCTGGTGAGATAGAAAAAGCCGGCTCATCTGAGCCGGTCACCGAAACAGTGCCGAGGGGCGGGATCGAACCGCCGACACCGTGATTTTCAGTCACGTGCTCTACCAACTGAGCTACCTCGGCTCATCGTGCGAGGCGACATTCGTGGGCGATAGAGGACTCGAACCTCTGACTTCCACGGTGTAAACGTGGCGCTCTACCAACTGAGCTAATCGCCCGCGAAATGGTGCCGAGGAAGGGATTTGAACCCCCACGCCCTTTCGGGCACTACCCCCTCAAGGTAGCGCGTCTGCCTATTCCGCCACCTCGGCACGTCCCTGCCGCCTCGGCAGCACCATTGAGTATAGTCAGTGGTGCCTCGCCTTGTCAAGGCTGGCTTCTCGATGCGAGCGTTCGCGGTCGACGGTAACAGCGAATCCAGCATATTTGTTCTCGGTTCTGACCACCATGTCCGACCGTGCACGAAGCCTCTCGGAAAACTCGGATTCGGGAATGTCACGCGGAAGATCGGGCGGCAAAGCGCGCTGCGGTCATGCGCGCCGTCCTTTGCCCGCATGGCGCCACAGGGGCCACTACCGATCGTCCGATTACTCTTGACAGCGTCTCATCCGTTATGCTACTTTGGACGATGTCTAATGAGGTGCGTCGGATGACGAGGCGAATTGGTCATGAGACGGACCACCGTCAGTCCCTTTTGGTCGAGCGGTTGCGGCGCGCTGGGTTACGGGCAACGAGGCCGCGGCTCATCATTCTCGACGTGCTCGAGCGAGCCAGCGGTCACCGATCGATCGATGAACTCATGGACTTACTGCGCGCTCGGGGTGTTCGCTTACCGCGAGCGACGGTTTACAACGTCATTCGTTCGCTCGTCGTAAATGGTCTCGTCATGGTGGCCGACACTGGACCAGGACGTATGCTCGTGGAGCCAGCGCAGAGCTGGCATCACCATTTCGTTTGCCGACAATGCGGTGCCGTACTCGACGTTGCTTGTGTCGTTGGAGCGAAGCCGTGCCTCCAACCCGATCTTCCCGGTGCCGAAGTCGATGAGGCACAGGTGATCTGGCGTGGACGCTGTCCACGTTGTGTGGAGAAGTCACGACTGGAAGGGGGCCAGCATGACCCCGGGGCAGATCGTGGTGCGCGGCCCTCCGGTGACCGCACGAACAGAGGTCACTCAGACCGTTCTGACCGGCCTTGAAGGGGGATGAGGAGGGAGAACTACGTACCTGCGCATCGATCGCTTGCAGATCGAGTTGCCGCAACCAAAGGAAGCTGACGCGAACGCAGCCGCAGCGGTACAGGAGCTTCTCGGTGGGCGATTCGGCGAAATGTCCACGCCGATGAATTATGCCTACCAGTCCTTCAATTTCCGGGGATGCGACAAGCTGCGACCCTACTACGATCTCATCGCGAATATCGCTACCGAAGAGCTGGGGCATATCGAGCTCGTGGCGGCAACGGTGAATTTGATGTTGACCGGGACGACGAAGCCGGGCGATCCGGAATCTGCGCCACTCTCTCCTGCGGTCAATCTTCGGAATACGCATCACTTTATTGGAACTGCGCAGACTGCATTTGTCGGTAACTCGATGGGTGCATTCTGGCACGGTGATTATGTGTTCTCCAGCGGAAATCTCGTCCTCGATCTCTTGCATAATTTCTTCCTCGAATGCGGTGCACGATTACACAAGATTCGTGTGTACGAAATGACGACCAACCCAGTCGCACGCGAAATGATCGGCTACTTGCTCGTCCGAGGCGGGGTGCACGCGACAGCATATGCCAAGGCGCTCGAGACGCTCACTGGCGTGCAAGTGACCAAACTGTTGCCCATCCCGAACATCGAGAACAGTAAGTTTCCGGAAGCTCGCAAGTACGAGGCGATGGGCGTTCATCGACGGCTCTATCGCTTCAGCCCAGAGGACTACCGTGAAATCGCCAAGATCTGGCGTGGCCCCGCTCCAGCGGGCGATGGGGACTTGGAAGTGGTGGACGGACCGCCAGCGGGTGGACCGGTCCCTGATCTCCCTGAGGTGCCGGAGGAGTTCGCACCAGGATTGGCGCCGGAGGAGATCGCGGAAATCGCGAAGAAGCTCGCTGCTAGCTGACGACGCATATTCCTCGCTGCTCACCACGGTCGAAGGGGCCGGTCCAATGACCGGCCCCTTCGACCGTGCCCGCCCCCGAGGATCAAGCGAGCGCGTTCGTCGCCTCGTCTTCCGGATAGACGACCCGGAGATGGAGTTCGCGCAGTTGTCGCTCATCGAGCGGTGACGGTGCTCCGAGCATGAGATCCTGTGCTCGCTGGTTCTTGGGAAACGCGATGACCTCACGCAAGGACGATTCCCCAGCTAAGATCATGATCGTTCGGTCCAGGCCAGGTGCCATGCCTCCGTGCGGTGGCGCGCCGTACTCGAACGCCCGCAGGAGATGCCCGAAGCGTCGCTCGATCTCGTTGTCATCGTAGCCCATGATGTTAAAAATCTTGTTCTGGACTTCGCGCCGATGAATCCGGATGCTTCCGGTACCGAGTTCGAACCCGTCTGCGACGAGGTCATAGGCTTTCGCCCGCACCTTGCTCGGATCACTGTCGAGAAGCGGAAGATCCTCGTCCCGCGGGCTGGTAAACGGATGATGCATCGCTTCCCATCGCTGTTCCTCCTCGTTCCACTCGAACAACGGTGGATCGATCACCCAGCAGAAGGCATGGACACTTTCGTCAATGAGCTTGCGTTCCCGGCCGACGTGCAGACGAAGACGTCCGAGTATCGTGGCAGCGGTGTCTTCAGCATCGGCAACCAAGAGCACGAGATCGCCCGGCCCTGCCTGCAAACGCTGGGCGAGAGCTGCGATCTCGTCTTCGCTCAAGAACTTGGCGATGGGAGAACGTGCGGTGAGATGGCCACTGTCCTGCTGGAGAGCGAGCCAAACGAGTCCCTTGGCTCCGAAGGAGCGAGCGATCTCGGTAAGCTGATCGAGTTGTGAGCGAGTTGCGTCGGAGAAACCAGGAACAGCGAAACCCCGGATGACACCCCCCTGAGCGAGAACGCTTCGAAAGACGCCGAAACTGGTGTCGTGAAAGACCGACGAAACGTCCCGGATTTCCAGACCGAAGCGAAGATCAGGCTTGTCGCTGCCGTACCGTCGCATCGCCTCCTCATAGGTCAGGCGTGGAAACGGTTTCGCTTGCAGGGGTTTGCTGGCGAAGCGCTCGAACATCTCCGTGTACAACCCCTCGATCAATTCGAGGACGTCTTCGACATCGACGAAAGACATTTCGAGATCGATTTGGGTGAACTCAGGTTGTCGGTCGGCTCGCAGATCCTCGTCGCGCATGCAGCGAGCGATCTGGTAATAGCGGTCGAAACCGGCTACCATCAAAAGCTGTTTCAACTGTTGTGGCGATTGCGGTAGTGCGTAGAAGTGGCCGGGAAAGATTCGGCTGGGAACGACGTAGTCCCGAGCTCCTTCTGGCGTACTCTTGATCAGCATCGGCGTCTCGACTTCGACGAAATCCCGCTCTTCCAAGTATTGCCGGATAAAGCGAACTACCTGGTGCCGAAGCAGAAGATTGCGCTGGAGACGGGCGCGCCGCAGGTCGAGATACCGGTACTCGAGCCGGAGCGACTCGTCGACGTCCGTTTCCTCGGCGATGGGGAACGGCGGCGTTTTTGCCGGATTGATGATTTCGATCTGGTCAGCGAGTACTTCGATTTCGCCGGTGGAGAGAGCGGGGTTGACGGTTCCCTCCGGACGGGCGACGACTTGGCCGGTAACTGCCAGGACGTATTCAGCGCGCACATGTTCGGCCACCTCATGAGCAGCACTCGAGTGCGCGGGATTCGCGACGACCTGGGTTATCCCGTAGCGGTCTCGTAAATCGAGGAAAATGAGTCGACCATGGTCGCGCCGACGATGAACCCAGCCCTTGAGTGTGACCGTGCGTCCGATGTGCTGGCGGCGGAGTTCACCACAGGTCGTGTAGCGACGAACTGCGCGCGATTCGGTGGAAAGGATCCTCTCTGCCATCGATCACTCCCTTCATCGTGCACCTCACGCTTCATTCAGGCCTGATGGGCCTCGTTCTCGGTGAGGAGTTCCTCTTCCAGTTCGAAAGTCCAACGACGAAGCACCGACTCCGCATCGATTCCGGCTTCTGAGGCCTGGATCACTGCGTGAACGAGGGAGGCGAGGACTCTCTTCTCCTGCCCCTCTGTAAGCTGACGCACGATTCGCTCACGCAGGTCAGCGTAATAGATCGGTCTGGTACGCGATAATCGCGCGAGGAGCTGCTGCGCGCGGACGAGTGCTGGCATAGTGCGAGGGTAAAGGGGTTTCGTCCGAGCCCGTTCGCCGCGTTCAGCGGCCTTGATCTCCTCCCACCGGGCGAGGACGGCGTTCGCTGATTCTGCACGAGCTTGCCCGAAAACATGCGGGTGACGTCGAACCAGTTTTTCGATCACCGAACTGACAATATCCTCGTAGACGAAGGCTCCTCGCTCCTCGGCGATTTGCGCATGCATGATGACTTGGAGAAGCACGTCACCGAGCTCTTCGCGCAGTGCCTCGTCATCGTCCTCTTCTATGGCGTCGAGCGCCTCGTACGTCTCTTCGAGTAGGTAGCGGCGCAGGCTGTGATGGGTCTGCTCGCGATCCCACGGACATCCCGTCGGAGAGCGCAGACGAGCCACGACCTGCTGCAGCGCTTCGGTCACCCGCGCGTCGAGCACATCGATGGCCGGCAGAAAGATAGTAGTTGCTGCATCGTAGGGGTAGCGATCGAGTTCGTAGAGAGGAAGCCCTTGGACCGCGACGTCGGCGTTTCCGGCGTTCCGTACGACAGTGACTTGGACATCCTCGGGATAAATCCGAGAGAGGACGAGCTTGGCTTGCGACGCAACAAGGCGATCATACACCTGACCGATGAGTGCAGGGCGGAGCGGTGAAAGGGGTAATCGTCCAGCCGCGAAGGGACCCCCCTCGAGGCAACTCACGAGTTCGAGCGCGTCGACGATTTGCAATTGGTCTGCCAAGGGGTCGATACGAAGGATCGGTAGCACGGCATCGATGAAACTGAGGCCCGGAATGATGGCGATCTCGATGCCGTGAAGCGGAGCGTCGCTGAGCAGTTGGCGAACTGTGGCCTCTCCGACGAGGGGATGTCCGGGAACAGCATAGACGAGTGGACCGGCGCGGGCCCGGCTGAGGACGCGACGGGCGATTTCCGCGTAGAGTTCCGAAAAGGAAGTTGCTCTCTCGTAGAGATCGTCACAACTGTCCCACGATCGGCTCTCTGCGAAGAAGCTGACGATGGGATGTTGGCGGGTGCGCAAAAGAACCGGTCCCTCGCCGAGCGCTGCTCGTGCGGCGAGTGTCAAGGCATCCAATGCACCTGGTCCGAGCCCGACTATGGTCAGACGTGCTGGTAGTGCCATCGCGTCACGACCGCTGTGTCTGGCCCGACGAAGCGTTGCCGAGACTGAGGACCGCAAGGAAGGCCTCCTGGGGGATGTCGACGCTCCCGATACGCTTCATGCGGGCCTTCCCCTCTTTCTGCTTCTCCAAGAGTTTCCGCTTGCGGGTCACGTCGCCGCCGTAGCACTTGGCGAGAACGTTTTTGCGGATCGCTCGGATCGTCTCGCGGGCGATCACGCGGCTGCCGATCGCGGCCTGAATAGGCACATCGAAGAGTTGCCGCGGGATCAGCGTCCGCAGTTTTTCGACGAGTTCTCGACCGCGTGCATAAGCCTGGTCGCGGTGACAGATGAGCGACAAGGCATCGACACGTCGCCCGTGGACGAGGATATCGAGCTTCACCAAGTCGCCCGCACGATAACCAAGGAATTGGTAATCCATCGACGCGTATCCTTGCGATCGTGACTTGAGCTGATCGTAGAAGTCGACGATGAGCTCCGCGAGCGGGAGGTCGACGAGCAGGCGAACGCGGTCTACGCCAAAGTACTCCATTTCGACGAGTTCGCCACGTCGGCTCGTCACGAGATCCATCAGACCACCGATGTAGCGCGTTGGGGTGAGAATCGTGAGGCGCGCCCACGGCTCACGAATTTCTTCGATCTCACCGGCTGGCGGCATCTCAGAGGGAGAATCGATGACGACGATACGCCCATCGCGCTTCAGGACCTCGTATTGGACACTGGGTGCAGTGGCCAGGAGTTCGAGCTTGTACTCCCGCTCCAGTCGTTCCTGAATGATCTCCATGTGCAAGAGGCCGAGAAACCCACAGCGAAACCCGAAGCCGAGTGCCTCGGAGGATTCGGGCTCGAAAACGAGTGCCGCATCGTTGAGATGCAACTTCTCGAGAGCGTCTCGCAAAGCCTCGTATTCGTCACTGTTTACTGGATAAAAGCTCGCGAAGACCATCGGTTTGACAGGTCGATAGCCTGGTAGTGGTTCGCTCGCTGGACGCAGCGCGTGCGTGATCGTGTCACCCACCTGGCAGTCGCGCACGACCTTGAGTCCAGTTGCCACATAACCCACTTCGCCGGCAACCAGTTCCTCGACCGGTGTCATGAGGGGCCTGAATTGCCCGAGTTCCAACGCTTCTCCCACGACGCCACTGGCCATCATGAGGATGGGGTCACCTCGACGAAGGGTTCCATCGACGACCCGAACGTAGGCGACCACACCCTTGTAGGGGTCGTAGTGCGAATCGAAAATGAGTGCACGCAGTGCTGCAGTCCGATCACCCTGCGGCGGAGGGATACGCTGTACGATCGCTTCCAAAATGTCCTCGATGCCAGTCCCTTCCTTGGCTGAGGCGAAGATGATTTCTTCAGGGAGCAGCCCGAACTGATCCATCAGATCCTGCGCGACCTGCTCGGGTCGAGCATTGGGGAGATCGATCTTGTTCACGACTCCGATGATGGTGAGCCCCAAATCGAGGGCGAGCATGCCGTGCGCCAGTGTTTGGGCTTCGATGCCTTGTGAGGCATCCACGACGAGGAGGGCTCCCTCGCACGCGGCAAGACTGCGCGAGACTTCGGCAGAAAAGTCGACGTGTCCAGGCGTATCGATCAGGTTCAGGATGTAGGTCTCGCCGTCTCGCGTACGATAGTGCATGCGAACGGCTCGTGCCTTGATGGTGATCCCTTTTTCTCGCTCGAGATCCATCGAATCGAGAATTTGGTCGACCATTTCGCGATCGCTGACCGTTTGCGTGAACTGCAGCAAACGATCCGCCAATGTCGACTTGCCGTGGTCGACGTGCGCGATGATGCTGAAATTGCGAATGCGACCCTGCTCGTTCATCGGTACCCGAACGATGCCTCCGCGGCAATATCACCGATCAAGTATACCGGTCCGAACTCGCCTTGCCGGGCCTCGCCCGTAACGGACGAGTCGGGAGAGGAGGGCGAGAGCATCCGGCTGACGACAAACCAGGAGGAGCGTCATGTAGGAGGCGAGCAGAGCGGTCAGCGTGTAGACGAAGAGGACGAACTGTGTAACGGATCGGCCTTGCGATGGATCGGTGGCGCGGGCCAGCGGTCCAGAAAAGAGCACAGATACGACCGTCAACAGGAGTATTCCCGGTATCGCTCGTCCAAGTTCTCTCAGGGTGGGCGCAAGAGACACGCGCGTCCGCCGCTGGACGAGGACCACGAGAACTACCATCTCGATGGTCGTGGCGATGCTCAGACTCAGAGCGAGTCCCCGATGACCGAGTGGCTGGAGAAGGAGCATGCTCGACACGAAATTACAAGCGACCGCGATACCTCCAGCAACGACCGGTGCAGTACTATCTTTGAAACTATAGGACAAGCGCGTGAGCAGCTCGACGACCGTGAAGGCGATCAGGCCGGGTGCGAACCAACGCAGGGCTTCGGAGACCAGCGTCGTCGACGCCGTTGTAAAGGCACCGAACTGAAACAGCGTTTGGACGATACTCCGATCCAATGCAGCGAAAAAGACGATAGCTGGCGTCACGAGCAAGATTGCGGAGCGGAGCGTTCGGCCGAACAGCTCGCGAAGCTCTTCGAGTTGCCCGTGGGTGCGGTACTGGCTCAGCGTCGGGAGGAGCACAGTGGCGACACTGAGTGCGACGATTCCGTAGGGGAGCAGAAATATCTGGTAGGCATACTGAAGGGCAGCGATCTGCTGCTGACCGATCCGCGAAGCGAAGTTGGTGAGGACGACGATATTCGCTTGCATAGCGACTTGAGCGAGCAACCGCGGTCCGAGCATACGGGCGACCTCGCGTAGACCGGGAGCGTGGCGCTGGATCATCGGTCGATAGCGCCACCCGGTTCGGGCCAGTGCCCACAACTGGAATGCGGCGTATGCTCCTGCTCCGAGCACCACGCCGAGCGACAGTCCAAAAACTCCATGACGTGGGGCAAGAAGGAGTGCTCCGAGGATGATTCCGATGTTGTAGAGCAGCGGCGCGATAGCCGGTTCGGTGAAGCGTGCCTCCGACTCGAGCATCGCTTTCGCGGCTGCGCCGATACCCAAAAGAAGAGGGGAGAGCATCAGGAAACGGGTGAGATCTGCCGCGAGCGCGCGCTCACCGGGTGGTAATCCCGGTGCCACGATGCTTCCGATAACGACGTCCGCTGTCAGGAAGATCCCCAACCACACCAGAAGGAACGAGGCGAGCGAGATCGTCAGCAGGGTGTTAGCAAGTGTCCAAGCTGACCGCACCTGACGCCGAGCGAGGAGTTCGGCGTAAACCGGAATGAAGGCTGACCCGAACGCTCCACTCATCACGACGAGGAAGGCAAGGTCAGGTATGCGGAAAGCGGCGACATACGCTGCATAGTCGGGTGAGGTGCCGAAGCGGGCAGCGATCAACACGTCGCGCACCAGTCCGAGCATGCGGCTCCCGACGAAACACGCAGCGACGATTACAGTTGCGCGTGCAACACGCTGGGTCGTCGTCGTGGCGTCTGCCATTTGCCCCCTCACTCATCGCGGTTATCTTAGCCCCTGCCACGCTCTCCACGCCGGGCGCGACAAACGGAATGGAAGCTAGGGTGGGCACATAACCGAGTCCAGCATGACATGGGGAAACATGGTGCAGTGACTCGGCGCGGGGACAGGGTTCGTGTTAGACTGGTGCATGAGACAAGAGAGTGTTCGAACGAAGCCGTCGATGGCGTTCGAGGGGGTGGATAGCCTTGCCAAATACGAAGTCTGCAGCACGAGCATTGAGGCGATCCGAGCGGCGTCGGCTCCGCAACCGGATGTGGCGATCGATGGCACGAACCTTCATCAAGAAGGCGCGTAAGCTAATGGAAGCCGGAGACCTGGAGGCTGCCGCACGCGTGATCGGAGACGCGATTTCGACTTTGGACCGAGCAGCCGCAAAAGGGGCGATTCACAAGAACAACGCGGCCCGCCGGAAGTCGCGCCTGATGAAGCGTTTCAATGCACTGGTAAAAGCGCGCCTACAGCAGGGACAAGAGCAGTCGGCCTGACGCACCTAACGTACGGAACGGCGTACCACTGGCCGCACTCGCTGTGCTCCTGTCAAGAGGGTCACAGCGAGTGCGGCTTCGCTGTCGATCAATATTCCCCGCTTGACTGAAGCATCGATAGTGCGGAGCGCTGCGAGCATCGCCCCAGCGTTCATGGGTGATCGTGTCGACAGTATGCGGCGGATCTGAACGATCCGTCGGGCGGAGAATCCAGTCGCCGCGGCGACAGCATCCGGCGAAAGTTGCGGCAGTATCTGAGCCGCCAAGAGCGCTTCGAAGTGGTTGGCCAACTGCGCCAGCAAGACATCAGGGGCAGCATTCGTCTCGAGCGCTCGTTCCAATTCTCGCACGATGGCTGTGCCGTCTCCACGATTCAATGCATCGATGAGCGCCCATTCGAGTGGTGCGTCATCGGCAGCGACGAGTTCGCGCACAACGGCAACGCGGATGATTTTTTCCGGGTAAACGGCGGTCGCTAGTTTGGCCAACTCCTGATCGACGCGTGCGAGATCGAGTCCGGCTTGCTGGTCGCTCTCGCTGCCAGCGTGCTCGCGTCGTCTCTGAAAAGCGGTCGGGTCGATGGCAATGAGGAGTTCTTCGGCGGCTGCAGGCTCGATCTCTACCCCGTAGTAGCGGGCGCGCTCTGTTACCCAGTCGATGAGTTTTTCCCCCATCGGCACGCTGCACTCGAGGAAAGTAACAGTATCACCGAGCGTGGCACGCAGTCGATCGAGGACGACTGGCGGCAAGGGTGGCTCGAGCGAGATGATGTGACAACTCGGAGGGAGAGTGGCTACTGCATGGAGGAGGTCAGGATCGAGCTGCTGTTGGCGGATATGATCCGCTACAAGGCACTCGGTGATGACCAAGCGTCGAGCGAGAAAGAAACCGGGAGTCCGAGCAGCCGCCATGATCGTCGAAATAGGCGTGCCGCGGGGAAACCGTACGGTCGCCAATCCTTCTGGATCTTGGGACATCCGTAGCTCAGCGAGTTGTCGCTCGCGCTGGAACTCGCTCTCGCCATGGAGCACAGTCAGCACTTTTGCTCCCCTCTTATCGCTATCAGTGTATCGTCGATGGGCCAAGCAGTGTCGAACGAATGCGTCGGATGAGGAAACGAGTATTCGACTAGGTCGCCATCGTCGCCAGCTTCGTTTCCGTGGGCATTCTTTCTCGCATCAACGAGTTACGGGCAAGAAGCGTGATCCGTCAGCTTCTCGCTTGCTGAGCCACTGGGGCTGTCGACATGATTTGTCTGCCAGTGGTACCGGAACACGGTGAACGCACAAAACAGCGTGTCCTGTCTATGGCTGGACAAGGACTCCACTTCGAAAATCAATGTCGCCTCACGGTGCGCGACCGTGGTACGGGCGATCGATGACGACGTTATCGTTGCGATCGACAGTCCCTACCGAGCTGGTCCGCATAATTTCGTCCTCGCTCATCCGAACGGCTACTGTTCGCTCCTTGGGGAGCTCTTGGAACGGTCACTGCTGCAGATTAGTCAGCGTATCGACCGCGATGACCCGGTCGGATTGGGTGATGCCCTACCCAGACCGACCTGCGGGCAAGCTCATCACCAGCATCTGGAGATTCGGGACGCGACTGTGCGCTCGGCCGACGATCCTGTGCACTCGATCCAGGCTGACTGGTGAGGGCTGACGCTCGGCTTGTCGCTTCCTGGGCAGCCTTTCGCCCTTCGGTACGGTGATCGAACGCTCTGGCGTCCCCCGTGGGATCGACCAGAGATCGACTTCCGAGGGGCAGCGTGCACTACGTGGCAGGAAGTTAGGGCACCGTAAGGAGTTCCTGAAGGGGCTCTCGTTAGGGATGGTGATCATCTCGCTCAACGTGATGCTGGCTCGCCCGCTCTCCGGCGAGCGGTTCGGTCCTTCCAGCATATCGCTCGACCTGGTTGCCACGGTCGTTTCACCGCAGTCGCCGTCGCTCCGAGGGAGAATTCCGAGATCAGAGTCGAGATCATTGCAGGGTGAAGGCACTTCGCCATCGGAAAGCCGGTCGGTCCTTCCCCGAGAACTGGCTCTGCAGTGGGTGAGTATTGTCGCCGTCGCGGAGCGTTGTAGACTGTTCGTGTGGGTAGGACGCGACTAGCTACTGGTTTTCGCTGCGCAGCTGGGAGCCAGGACGTGGCTCGTCAATGTCGTTTCAGGCGAGCGGCGTCGGATTACAGCGTGGTTCGGTATGGCAGTAAAGAACATCATCGCGGTCCGGAATCTCCACAGGCGAAGGACGGAGCTGTACTCGTGGGACGATACCCTGCGGGCAAGTATCGACACAAGGTAGTTTCCGGCACTCCCTGATCCAACCGGACGCCGGGCGGTCTGGCGCGTCGTCGAAGAGCAGACGGAACCGAGTTTCAGCCGTCAGCCGCGTCGCTCGCCTGTTCGTGCTCGAGCGGTCGACTGAGGAAACGCGTACCCTCAGTGGGTGGCGCGTCTCCACATTGGGAAGGGCAAGCGTACGATCACGACGCCTGCTCATCGGTAGCCTACCTGACGGAACTCGTCCGGGAGTATGGAGCGTGACCCCAGCCGAGGGAACGATGGATCTCATCGTTCCTGGTCACTTTTTCAGGAACTGACTAGTGTTTCCTGAGACGCGCACTGCGCTCGTGACATGTGTTCTCTCAGGCAGCCCCGACAACGACCGAGTCTGGCTGGTCGAGGTCGATCAGGGTGTCGTGCGACATGCCCCCTTCGTCTTGCCGTATCGAGCGGTCAGAGGGTGCGTCTGGGGCTTCGAGTTGGGCAAGGAACGCAATCGAGTAATGGGCTACCGCTGGCCGGATCTCGAACTGAGCTTGCAGTATGAAATGGGTGGCATGTGCTCGGAGATGCGTGGGAGATCGAACCGGAAAGTTCCTGGATCACCTGCTGGCGAGAAGAGAATCGTGGCAATGCTCGAACTATGTCGCTCTCATCGATAACTGCGTAAACGCTCGACGAGCCGGTGAGGAAGTATCGGCCGAAGGAGAGCGACATCTCGTGAAGACACTGTACCGGTCAACCACAGCAGCGCGAAGTAGGACGGAAGAACGAGGACCATCGCGGGCGGCAGATACTCCAGAGCGAACCAGACTACCGCCGATGCGCTGAGCACGGCTGGAATGGGGCGCCAGAGAAGGCCCCTCCAATCAATCGGGCCGAGGCTCTCCTCGAGTACTCGACGCAAAGCGAGCAACAGGACGACTTCGGTTAGCACCGTCACGACGGCTGCTGCTCGATAACCGAAGAGGGGAACACCTACGAGATTCCCCAGTAGGTTGAAGATCGTCGCTGCGATGTAAGCTGGAGCGATCGCCCGTTGGCGATCAGCTGCGATCACCGCGTACTGGGCGATACCGTTCAGAAAGTGCAGCGGGGTAAACCAGATCAGGATACGGAGCGTGTCGGCCGCTTCCGGTAAAAAGGCTTGCCCCCCGAGAATCCGAATGAAGAGTGGCGCTCCGATGAGCGTCACGAGGACGATGAGCCAGCCGGTCAGGATCAGGAATTTTGCGCCGAGTTCGAAACTGCGACGACGATCGTCGCCGGATTGGCGAGAGAGGAGGGGAAAGACCGCGAGCACGAAATAAGAGGGTATGAGAGGTACGAGGTTCGGCAATTTGTAGGCGGCATCATAAATGCCGAGACTGTACGACCCCTCGAACACCTGAATAACGAATGTGTCGATTCGGAAGAAGACTGTGATCAGTAAGCCGTTGAGAAGAAGTGGCCAAGCGCTTTTTGCCAAGGAGCGCCATTCGTCGAGAGAGCACACCCACTCGACGCGCATCGCTTGCCGATTCATGGCCAAGTGAAAAGCAGCCGCATTGCAGGTCGCGGCGATGACTGCTGCTGTAGCGATGCCGGGAACACCGAGACCGTAGCCGAGGGCGAGGAGCCCGATGGCGAAGCGAACCAGATTGGTGAAGATGGTCAAGATTGCGGGCAAGTGCATGCGCTCGCAGCCGGTGAAGACGGAGTTGATCGCCTCACTGTAACTGGCTGGGATGATCGACATCACCAGTAAAACGATCGCCGTGAGACTGGCTGGCGAGAGTCCGAGCCAGTCTCGACCAGTCGTGACGACTACTGCCACGAGTGGGAGGAGACAAAGGAGGACTGCCCAACGGAAGAGAGTGGTCGAGCCGACTAGGCGCCCGGCTCGTTGTGGGGCACGCGCGACTTCACGGGCGACCAGTATGCTCAAACCGAAGTCAGTGATCGTCTTCAGGTACAGCCAGGTCACTGTGGCGATCGCGTATTCGCCGTTCCCTTCGACGCCGAGAATGCGCAAGGCGATAGCCGCGAAGATGAGATCGACAGCACGGTTGAAGAGTTGTGCAACCAAGGGAGTCGCCGAGTTGGCGAGAATCCGACGCGCTTGATTGACCGTGAGACCGTGCAGCCTAACGGTTCCCAACGCTGCGAGCCCGAAAAGACCGAGAAGGCTGACTACGAGAAGAGCGAGAGGAAACCAGAGCGGAAGCAGTGGGTCCAGTTGCCATGTGCGGGCGATCATGATCGATTCTCCGACTAACAGGGACGTCGGGCGTGCGCACAGCTCGGATGACTCATGGCCTACGACTCGCGTGTTCGCTGGCAACTGCTCGATACACCGCACTATGTTGCTCAGCACTTTTGTGCCAGGAAAACCGCGAAGCTCGTTGGGACGCGGCCTTCTGCAGACGGCTTGCGAGCGCCCCCTCCGTGAGGAGGCCGATGATCGCTTCGGCTAAAGAGTCCACATCGCCGCTGCGAACGAACAAAGCCGCATCCCCAGCAACCTCACGATGAACCGGAATGTCGGTCGCGATCACCGGCGCGCCGCAGGCGAGGGCCTCGAGAAGCGGCAAATTGAATCCTTCATAGAAGGACGCCGTCACGAACGCAGCGCTAGCACTGTACAGAGCAGCGAGAGTCTGGTCGCTGATGCCGCGCAGGCGAAGCACGCGCCCACGCCCCTGTGCTGCCTCGAGAGCGCGCTCGATCGGTTCGGCTAGCCAGCCAGTCGCGCCGACGATGACTAATTGAAGATCGGGAATTTTCGTCGCAGCGCGCTCGACTGCTTGGAGTAGAACTGGATAACCCTTGCGCGGTTCGACGGTACCGACCGCGATGAGGTAGGGCTCTCGGATACCGAGGGAAGCGATGACTGGGCGAGCGTGTTGTGGTGGGTGTGGAGCAAAGGGAAAAGCAACACCGTGTGGAATGGCATAGACGCGATCTGGAGAAAGTCGATAAAGGCGAAGTAGATCCTGTCGTACGGACTCGCTGACGGCGATGAGCGCGTCCACTGTCCGCAGCATCCGGGGAAAGACCGCTTGCAAGAACGAAACGAGACGGGGGTGGCCGAGCTCAGGCACGAGGAGGAAGCTGACATCGTGAACAGTCGCGACGCGTGCGCAACGCGCTGGGGGAACGAGGAAATCGGTCCCGTGCACGACATCGACTGGCCCGATGAGGGGGTCGATCGGAAATGGGATTCTCACTCGATACCAAAGCCGTGTGAGCCATCGTTCGCTGAAGGGTATTTGTCGATAGTGGATGCGGGGTGACGATGAGTGGGGAAGCGGGGACGACGTACGCCCGTACCAGAGGATGATCTCGAACTGGGCATTCTCGGTCAAGGCTCGTACCAGTTCGCGCGTATAGCGTCCGATACCAGCGAGCTGGTTCAGGCCGGGAGTGAAGTCGATGGCTACTCTCACGGGCGCCATCCGCGACGCAGTCGTTCGGCAAGCCAGGGAATGCCGGCAACGAGAAAAACGCTCCAATAGGCCACGAGTCGGTCGAGGAGTGCGAGTGCGGCCGCTTGCTCGATGCTCAAACCGAGGATCGTCAGAAGACCAACGACACCGATCTCGACAGCACCGATACCGGCTGGAGTGAGTGGGACGGTCGTCAGCAGTGCGGCAACGAGCGCGATCAAGAGTGCCAATGGTAAGGAGACAGCCAAACCGAGAGCACGGGCTTCGGCGAAGACGCGGGCTGCTTCCAAAGTCCAAAGGGGAATGGTGAAGACAAGAACCTTGCCCGCGGTCGAGCGATCGACGACGAGAGCTGCCGCGAGCGATGCGATCGGTCGACGGAAGATTGACGGCAAACGATGGCTGTACCGTTGCGACCATCGCAGGCACAGAAGAGCAACAAGGAACCCTGCCGTCAGGAAGACAGCGATGACCTGTAAAACGAGGAATTCGTCATGCCCAGACCCGTGGAAGACGAAAAATGTCGCGAGGGGAAATAGTACAGCGAGAAAAACGAGGTCGGCAGCCCGCTCGACGAGAGTGGCGCCGAAGGCTAGGGAGAAGGGAACGGCGTAGCGACGTTGAACGAGATAACAGCGATAGAGTTCTCCGAGTTTTGCGGGGACAGCGCAGTTGACGAGCCAACTATAGAGGTAGGGGAGAACGAGCCGCTTCGGGAAAACGGGATGGAGGGTATGGCGGGCGAGGAGAAACTTCCAGCGCCAGGCGCGGAACGGGAAGGAACCGTAGTAGGCGGCGAGCGCCAGCACGACATATCCCGTTTGGGCTCCGAGCAGCAGCCGTACGACACCCGCAAGATCGAAGCCTCCACGCCAAAACGCAACCCCGACAAGTACTCCATACACCCCGATGCCACCGACCACCCGCGCAAGCACCCGCCAGCGCTGACCGAGTGCAAGCGATTGGAGCTGCTCTGTCGCCGATCCTTCGGCAGCCACTGGCCGACCCGACGTCATATCGCCTCTCGCTTCGTTCCCCAACCGGCCTGCGCTCGCCACACGAGAGCCCAGGCGCTGAATAACTGCATACTGAGATGAAGCTCGTGAAGATTCTCGACTAAGTTGTGCACCATGATAGCCGTCGTCACTGCTAACGCTCCTCCGGCTAATGCTCGGTCGAACTCGTTGTGCCGGGTACACCAGACGCGGACAGCGAGCAGGAGCGCAAGAGCGAATACCGCGAGATAAGCGAGCAATCCAGGAATTCCCAACTCGGCGAGTGCATGCAAATAATAGTTATGTGCATGACCGCGAGCTATCCGAAACAACGGGTGCGGAGAATAGTCCGGGAAGCGGACACTAAAGTTCCCTGCCCCGACACCCGTGAAAGGATGGTCCAGGAACATAGCCCATGCCGCCTGCCAATGCGCCATCCTTTCCACGATTGCCCAGTTCGCATCCGTCAGTTGCACATCACGGACGTCGAATGGCCGACCGTAATTGACCAACTGTGTCACTCGTTCGCGGACAGCCACAGGCAACTCGCTCCACCCGCCTATTGCCAACACGCCGACAATAACCGCTCCCACCACGAGAACACTTCGTCGGAGCCTGCGAGGTGCAAGCAACACAAACGTCACCAACCCAGCGCTCGTCCCCAGCCACGCGCCGCGAGAAAAACTCAACACAATACCACTCAGACTTGCCAACGCGCCGGCCACCAGAACCGACGCCAGTACCGTCGCGCCGATGGCCGCTCGCCGTGTCGATCTGGAACGGAGAAACCCTCCCAACCGTACGCGGCGATAGCGTCCCCACAGTCGCTGTGCCAATCGAGCTGACCAGAGAGCCAAGGCAGCCAGCCACAAACCAACCATCTCGAGATATCCCGCGAAGGGGTTAGGCTGTCCGAAGGTGCCGTACGCTCGATACCATCCACCGGAGATCGCGAAACTGGGTGGCGCCAGGCCGAGGGCGCTTTGCAGGGTACCGAATGCCACTTCCCCGAGGGCAGCGATCACCAACCCCACGCCCAGAACGACAACAGATCGTCGCGACTCCACGAGATGAATGATCAGGAGAAAAGCCAGAAGCGCTGCGGTCCACCGGTAGATCGTCGCCACGGCATACAACGTATTTTGGGCAATGCCGAGTGAGAGAACCTGGATCGCAATGAGCGCTGTCGTCGCCACGGCAATCCCCGGGTAAAAGAGCCGTGTTGGCCGACGAAGGACGATAAGTGGTCCGAGCAGTATGGCCAGCAGAATGAAGGCCTGTGTCGTGGTGATAGCTATCCCACCGAAGGAAAACCGAACGACGTCCTGCAGTGGAACGGATAGGATCAGCCCCAGAGGAAGCAAGACTGGCCAGCGCACGACGGCGAGAACGAATACGACGCCACTAGCCAGTACCATTCCGACCGGCCAGGCAATCAACACCAGCACGAGAGCCAGGAGACTACCGAGGAGCGCGACGCTCCACGTGGACAATCTTTCCTCCAACCAGTATGACTGGTCATTCATCGAGAGCAGCAGTTCGAGCGAGTACCTCCTGAAAGTAGTCGATCGTCATCCGTATACCCTCCTCCATAGACACTCGAGGCTCCCAACCAAGAACACTGCGTGCCCGGCTGATATCCGGGCACCGCCGGACTGGATCGTCCGGCCGCGCTGGCCGAAACACGATCGGGACAGCATTTCCAGTCAACTCTCTCACGAGGTAGGCAAGCTCCAGAATCGTTCGTTCATCAGGATTGCCGAGATTGATCACCGTCCCCGCGAGTCCATCGCGTTCCATGAGGAGTCGGAGACCACGCACCATGTCCGAGATGTAGCACAGTGAACGGGTCTGCATCCCGTCACCAAAAATCTCGATTGCCTCACCCGTCAAGGCGTGGACGATGAAGTTGGGCACCACTCGTCCATCGGCCGGATCCATGCGAGGACCATAGGTATTGAAGATACGCGCGATACGAGCATCGACGCCGAAAGAGCGCACGAACTCCATCGTCAACGCTTCACCAAAACGCTTGCCCTCGTCATAGCAGCTGCGCAGTCCGACCGGATTGACATTCCCGAAGTAATCCTCCCGTTGTGGATGGACGAGTGGATCACCGTACACTTCGGAAGTCGACGCGAAGACGAACCGCGCTCCCACACGCCTGGCAAGTTCGAGTAGGTGGTAGGTCCCGACCGAGTTCACGAGCAAAGTCTCGATCGGATACTGCCGGTAACCGACAGGGCTCGCTGGGCTGGCGAGATGAAAGATCGCATCGACCTCGATATCGATGCCTCGAGTGACATCCTGCTCGATGAATCGGAATGACGGGTGCCTCAGAAGGTGGTGAATGTTATGCAAGCGTCCAGTCAGGAGATTGTCGACAGCGATGACTCGGTAGCCGTCCAAGAGGAGCGACTCACAAAGATGAGAACCGATAAAGCCTGCCCCACCCGTCACCAAGATGCGCACGATGGCCTCCTGTCTTCAACCGCCGCGCCGGTCAACGAGGCGCAGCAGATCTAGTATGACAGCCGCGAGCCAAAACGAGGCTGCGAGCTCCGGTGCGAAATATCCGCGATCGAGACTGCCATGTATCCCACCAGCTGCAAGCCCTGCAACCAGCGCCACTGTCCAGGGATCGCGAGAGGACGAACGGGCGCGCCGTATCACCAGCCAAAACGCACTCCCCAGAATCAGAAGACCGGCGATACCTAACCGAAGCCAAAAGTCGAGCACGAGATTGTGCGGATGGCTGGTGAACCGCTCCGACCAGGCTCGCGGCTCCACATAACGCGGTACATATTGGTACAAGTATTGATCGAGTCCCACTCCGGTGAGTGGATAGTCCTGGATCATGGCGAGCGAACTCCGCCAAATGGCGAACCGCAGCGCGTCTCCTCCCGCCCATAGCTCAGCCTGAAGGCGAGCCGGAAAGAGTAACACCAAGACAAACGCGATGAGACACCCTGCCAGCAGAAATGCGCCAGCCATGCGCTGTTTCCCGAGCTGCCAGAGTCCGACCAGTATCCCGACCCAGATTCCCAGGAGCGCACCACGCGAGAAGGTGAGAGCCACCGCTGCAACCAGTGGCACAGCGGCCGCCGTCCAAAACCACCGCGGCGCGAGCGCAGCGATAGCCAAGACGAGGGCGACGACAGCAGGACGCTCTAAGGCGAGCGCCGCTGCATTCGGGTGCGGGTGAAAGCCTGCTAAGCGCCGTACCCCTTCGACAGCAAGCCCGCCTCCAGCAAACCACAATGCGACGCTCACCGCCGCCGTGCCCGCCGCCGACAGCACCCAGAGCGCGATCAACCTCCGCGCATGCTGACTCGAGCGCAAAACGAGCAGGGCGGCACTATACCACAGCACTGGTTCGAGAATCGTCCAGCGCCACTCGCGCAGCGCTTCCCGCTCATGAGCCGGGTCGGCCAACGTTCCCAGTGAGACCGTACCCGCCAGCAGTAACCCGAGCGCGAGTCCGGCGAAGTCCGCTCGGCGAACGCATGAAAGAAACGTCCGGAGTTTAGCCATTCGGTCACGTGCGCCGATCAGCGAAAGAGTCGATCGGAGAAAACTCCCATTGATCCCGAGGAGAAGCGTGGCTTCGAGGTAGGAAAACCGAGCAGGGCCTACCGAGAAGTCATGTGGAAAAATGGCGAGTCCCACCGGCATCAGAAAGAGCACCGCAAGGGGTTGCCAAACAGCGAGAACTTGACAGAGCAAAAGTAGGCCAACTGCAAGAGGAACCGGTAGACTTTGTGACAGCAACAGTCCAGCCAGAACGAGTACAGTACCCGTCAGTATCACTGGATCGTACAGCTCGTCCCGATGACATCGCTCATCACATGAAAGCATTCTTCTCACTCTTCCCTGGTCGGGAGCGAAACCAACCGAGTGCTTCCAGCAGCGTGCTCCACCAAGTGATGAGCAGATGAGCGAGAAACGTGAGACCAACGACGACCGGTGGCAGCCAAGCCCACCATACTCCTGGGCTGTTTTCGATCAGGAGAGCCCGGACCGCCAGTTCGCCACCGTCTTCGTTTGTCACCTCGACGCTATAGATTCCTGGCACGAGGTTATTCACGATCGGGACCGTCTCGAGGCGAGCCGACGATCGCAAGAGCGAGAAGCGTTTGACGGAACGGAGCGAAGCACGACCATCTTCGATCGACACCAAAATCGCTCCGGCATCCGGTCCAGTACGCACCTCGACAGCAGCAGCTGTCCCGGCGAATCGAAAGTGCAGGCGATCCCCCGCTGTCCGGGTGGCAACGAGTCGCCCATCGCCTAACTGCTGCACCACCCAATCCCCTTCGAGTTGCACCCGCGCATCGGGGAGATAGGTCAGGCCAGGCGCGACGACGAATGGAGTTCTCGTAGTGTCAGGCGAAAGCCGCGTCAACCGCGCGAGGACGGTCGCCCACCAGGTCAACACGAGGAGCACCAAAAGCACGCGGAGGGTGGCCCACCAGAAAGGGGCCCACTGGCGCACGATCGTCGTCGGATGCAACTCGATGTTATCCTGCACATGCATCGAGCGCACCGCCTCCCAGCGAAGTGTAACGTGCGCCATAGGACTGACTGAACGAGGGAAGGGCAAACGATGGACGCTCAACTCGGTGTCATCGGTGGAAGCGGTCTCTATCGCATGCCGGAACTCACCGATGTAGAGGAGATAGCTCTCGAGACACCCTTTGGTCGACCGAGCGATACCATCACACTAGGAACACTTCACGGGATGCGCATCGCTTTCATACCGCGACACGGTCGTGCGCATCAGCATAGTCCGAGCACCGTACCAGCCAGAGCCAATTTTTGGGCACTCAAGTCGTTGGGAGTGCAGTGGGTCGTCTCCGTGAGCGCCGTCGGGAGTCTCCGCGAGGGGATCGCGCCGCTCGATTTCGTCGTACCCGATCAAGTCGTCGACCGAACAGTCCGGCGCCCTCGCTCGTTTTTCGATGAGACCGGTCCGGTTGTCCACGTCGCGTTGGATGAGCCGTTTTGCCCGGAACTGCGGTGGGCACTCACCCAAGCCGCGATCGCGGCTGGCGTGCGCGTCCACGACCGAGGAACCTATATTTGCATCGAAGGTCCACAGTTTTCGACCCGCGCCGAATCGAACTTGTACCGTTCATGGGGACTGGACATCATCGGGATGACGGCGATGCCGGAGGTTCGTCTGGCTCGAGAGGCAGAACTCTGTTTCGGGCTGCTCGCTCTCGTGACGGACTACGACGTGTGGCATGCCGAAGAAGAACCGGTGAGCGTTTCGGTCGTGGTGGAACGCTTGCAGCAGAACGTCCAAGCAGCCCAACGTACCCTCAGAGCACTGATCGAGCGCCTGCGAGAACTGCCAGGCCGATGCGGCTGTCGCTCTGCGCTCCAGCATGCGATCGTGACCGATCCAGCTGCGATTTCCCCCGAAGTACGGCAGCGGCTCTCGCTCCTTCTCGGCAAGTACCTGTCAGGTTGATCGATGAAGCGAGGAGACCCGTTATTTCGCTGGCTCGAACTCCAGCTGCTCGTGGTACCGGCGATCGCCGCTCTCGTTGGCCTATTGACGATCTACCTCGCTCGAGTCGGGACCACGCGGTGGACGTGGAGCGATCTGACCGTCAGTCTGGTCTTCATCGCTGTCCTAGGCTTGACGAGTATTTGGCTCAGCATCCTAGGCCTCCGCGGTGATCAGCTGGTGCTTCCGATCGTCGCAATGCTCGCCTGTCTCGGCTTATTGCTCAGCCAACGCCTCAGTCCTACTGTTGGAAGTCGCGGCGTCTGGGCGTCGCTGAGTCAACGCCAACTGGCGTATCTTGTGCTTGCTTTCGCTGTGCTCTGGGTCACGGTTGCCGTGGTCCGTCGGTTCGAGTGGATCAAGCGCTTCAAGTACACCTGGGCACTGGGAGCATCGGCGTTGACGCTGTTTACCATGCTTTTCGGAACTGATCTCGGTTCGGGTGCCCGTCTTTGGCTCGATCTCGGACCGATCACCGTGCAACCTGGAGAAATCGTGAAAGTCTTGCTCGTGTTTTTCCTGGCAAGCTATCTCGACGACTACCGCGAGCTTTTGACCGGTTCGTACCGAATCGGACCACTTTCGCTGCCTCCGATCCCCTATCTCATTCCACTGGTCGCGATGTGGGGAATAGCTGTGCTAGCCGTCGTTTTGCAGAACGACCTCGGTAATGCATTGCTCCTGTACGGTGTTTTTCTCGTCATGCTGTACGCGGCGTCGGGTCGCGGCTATTACGTTGCGGGAGGCCTTCTGGCTTTCACCGGAGCAGTCGTCCTTGCGCTGCGCGTTTTTCCCCGAGTCCAGCAGCGTATCCAAATCTGGTTAAATCCATGGAGCGACCCCACCGGATTGGGCATGCAACCTGTCCAGGCTGACTTAGCGTTTGCGCATGGCCATATCTTCGGGTCCGGCTGGGGATTCGGGTATCCGCAGGCGATACCGGTCGTTGCAACCGACTACGCGTTCGCTGCGATCGGGGAGGAACTCGGGAGTTTGGGGGCGATCGCCCTCGTCGCGCTCTATCTCGTGCTCATCCTTCGTGGCCTCCTCATCGCCCTGCGCATCCGAAACAGCTTCGTTCGCCTTCTGACAGTCGGACTCGTCACGGTGCTCGGTTTGCAGACGATCATCATCCTCGGGGGAAACGTGCGACTGCTACCCTTGACCGGGATCACTCTACCCTTCGTCAGTGCAGGCGGAAGCTCGCTCATCACGAATTTTCTCATCGTCGGACTGCTGCTCCGTGCCAGCGAGCAGGCGCGAGAGTGAACGATGGTCCGGAGAGTCATCCCCGTAGCAGCATTTTTGGCCTCACTCGGCGTTCTCGCCTACGGGATCGTACGGACGAACGATCGAACCGATCCGATCTGGTTCGCTCTGCTTCTCGTAGCTACCAGTTTTTGGGTGATCGCGCTTGTGCCGGAGATTCGTCGGCTGGCTCGACGGCGCGCGCAGCCGATCTTGCATATCGCTTTGGTGCTCACGCTCGGCTTCAGTTTCGTCACCGTGCAGATTCTGCGGGCACAACTTTTCGATCGTGAGCGGATTCTGGCTCGAACGAGCGACCCAACGAGTGGCGTGATCGACGTGCGGCGCTATGCCCTGGAGCGCTCCGTAGCCCGCGGGAAGATCCTCTTGTCCGATGGCTCGGTGATCGCAGAGGATAGGCTAGAGGATGGACGCAGAGTACGCCGTTATCGGACCAGCGCCGCTTATCTGGCCGGGTACTATTCGCCAGGCCTCTACGGTGCTGCCGGTTTGGAAGCGCGTTACGACGCTGACCTGTCTGGGAGGACAGTCTCTTCCTGGCAAGCCTGGCTGGACGGGATCCTCCACCGGAGGCGAAGTGGAAACGATATCGTTCTCACCATCGATCCTCGACTGCAGCAACTCGGGCAGTCGCTGCTTGGCGATCGCACTGGTGGAATCGTCTTGCTCGATGCCGACACTGGGGCGGTCTTGGCACTGGTCACTGCACCGGCATTCGATCCCAATTTGCTCAGCGTTCCGCTCGGTGCCTCAGCAGACGACGTGAGGCGGGCCACGTCCTATCTCGATCGCTTGCGCGAGGACGGACGCGGCCCCCTTTTGCTCCGGCCGATACAAGGCTTGTATGTACCAGGATCGACATTCAAAACGCTTACAGCGGCAGCTGCTCTGCAGTCGGGTGTTGCGACGCCCGACACCGTTTATCGGGATGACGGTGCGCTCGTGATAGACTCGCGGGTGATCATCGAACAGAATCGCCCAGATCCTGCTCGTGTGAGCTATACGTTGCGAGAGGCATACGGCTACTCGCTGAATGTGGTCTATGCTCAGGTCGGTCTGGCTTTGGGAGCCTCTCGGCTGGAGGAGTCCGCGCGCGCAGCGGGGTTCGGTGAACGCATCCCATTCGATCTACCCGTCGCGGTCAGTCGATTGACCGACTCGCCTGATTTCCTCAGCGCACCGGCCGGATTGGCCGAAACAGCGTTCGGGCAGGGACAGTTACTGGTGACTCCGCTCCAGATGGCTCTGGTCGTTGCTGGTGTCGTGAGAGACGGAACGCTTCCGGAACCGTATCTCGTGCAGGAGGTTCGTGACGCAGCTGGACAGGTGATTTGGCATCGCGAGCCACGTATCTGGCGACGCGCCTTCGACCAAAAAACAGCGAAAGCTCTGCACGAACTCATGACCTGGTCGGTCGAACACGGGTACGCTCGAGCAGCACGCATCCCGGAAGTGACGGTCGGGGGCAAGACAGGGACCGCTGAGGTGGGAGGACTCGCACCGCACGCTTGGTTCATCGGCTTTGCCGAGCGGGGTGATGTCCGCGTCGTCGTTGCCGTCGTGGTGGAGCACGGCGGATCGGGAGCACAGGTCGCACTGCCGATCGGTAGAACGCTCTTGGCTGCGGCAGTAGGGATGGAGTGATGCGCACCAAAGGGGTCGGATCTGGTATACTTGTTCGGGTTTAGTGACAGGGTATCGCATGCCGGTCGTCGTGACGCGTCGTGAATTCGAGGAAATGGTCCACGATGCCCTGAGCCGCCTGCCTGAGGAGTTCCGACGGGCATTGGACAACGTCGCTCTGGTGATCGAGCGCGAACCGCGTCGACATCACCGCCGGCTGGCTGGGAGCCGCACCGGTACGCTCTTCGGGCTCTACGAGGGGGTGCCGCTGACGCATCGAACCACAGGATACGGTCTCGTACCGCCAGACGTGATCACGCTTTTCCAGGGACCCATCTGCCGGGCAGCCCGTGATCGACAGGATGTTGCCCGAATCGTACGCGAGACCGTTCTGCATGAACTGGCGCACTACTTTGGAATCGATGACCAACGACTGCTGGAAATCGGGCGGTATTGAAAGGTGAGGAGCGTGGGATCTGCACCATCGCGCTCACTCCGAGAACCCGCACCAGCTGGAGTGATCGATACGATCGGGACGGCGTTCATGATTCTCAACCGCCGTCCTTATCTCGCGCTGATGGTTGTCGGGCTGGATCTCCTTCTCTGGTTGGGACCACGCATCTCAGTGAGCGAAATCGGGCGTGTTGTGAACCAATTGCTCAGCCGCCCCGGACTCGGCGGACAGGCACCCGCACCGGTTCCGGTGCTGAGCGCGGACTTCGACGCTTTAGTCATCCTCGCTAGCTTGATTCCGAGCCTAGTGGCAGCACTCGGTCCAGACAATATCGCGCTCCCGTACCAGCCACTCGTCCTTCAGCCGATGCTCGCCGTGAGTATCGGGATAGTGTTTTCACTCTTCTTGGCGAGTGTCGGCCTCGGCATGAGCTATTGGACAATCCTCGCACATGTGGTGCGCGGCGAGCGTCTGCGACGAGTGCAACTTTTCCGGAGCACGGTCCGCAACACGCTGGTCATGCTCGCCTACTTGGGATTGCTCGCGCTCGCCGCAGTGGGATTGTCGTTCCTCGCGGGTTTCACCTTGTTTGGGGCAACGCTCCTCGGGCTGGGAGACTTCGTTCTCTTTCTGTTCGGGATCGCCACAGTCGTCCTCGCGATCGTGTTCTACATCGGGACCTTTTTCGTCGAAGACGCGATCGTCTTGAGCGGCGCGGGACCATTCCGCGCTCTCATCTATAGTCTCGGCATTTGCCGAATCGCCTTCTGGCCGACCATGCGCTTCATCGCAGCGAGCCTGATCGTCCAACTCGGACTTCCTTTGGCCTTACGAGTCTTCACCCAAAGTGCAGCGGCGGTACCGTTTGCACTAGTGAGTCACAGCTACGTGGCAACAGGGCTGATCTTGGCCAGCTTGCTCTTCTATCGCGAACGGATCGTGCTTCTTCTCCGTCAGGGTACGAACGCGAAGCGAGAAGAGGAATCGCGACAATGACGAACTCAACGACACGCTACGATGCGAGTGCCATTCAGGTTCTGGAGGGACTCGAGGCTGTCCGACGTCGCCCCGGGATGTACATCGGCAGTACGGATGTTCGGGGATTGCATCATCTCATCTACGAGATCGTCGACAACAGCGTCGACGAAGCACTGGCTGGGTATTGCGATCGGATCGAGGTCACCATTCGCCGGGATGGCTCCGTCCGCGTTTGGGACAATGGGCGAGGCATTCCTGTCGATATCCATCCGAAAGTCGGCAAATCGGCGCTGGAAGTCATTATGACGACCCTCCATGCTGGAGGGAAATTCGGTGGCGGTGGTTATAAGGTTTCCGGTGGTCTTCACGGAGTCGGGGCATCGGTGGTCAATGCGCTTTCCGAATGGCTCGAAGTGACCGTGCGACGGGACGGTAACGTGTACCGCCAGCGGTACGAGCGAGGAGTCCCGGTGACGCCCGTCGAGACCATCGGGGAGACGACACCCGACGATCATGGAACCGAAACGGTCTTCCTGCCTGATCGACTTATCTTCCGCTCGCTCGAGTACCAGAGCGACCTGCTCTTGCAACGTTTTCGGGAAGTAGCCTATCTGACGAGCGGATTGACGATTCACTTCGCCGACGAGCGCACCGATCTGGAAATGACCTTCTACTTCGAGGGGGGCATTGTCTCCTTCGTGCGGCATTTGAACCGGACGAAGGAAGTGCTGCAGCCGCAACCGTTCTACGTGAAGCGAGAGCAGAACGGTTGCCTGGTGGAAGTCGCGATCCAATACACGGACGGCTACGCCGAGTCGACACACGCGTTCGCCAACAACATCAACACGATCGACGGTGGGACGCACGTCACGGGATTCAAAGCAGCACTCACCCGGGCGATCAACGAATATGCTCGGCGACACGGTCTTCTCAAAGAAAACGACCCCAACTTGAGTGGCGAGGACGTCCGGGAGGGACTGACCGCGATCATCTCCGTCATGCTTCCCGAACCTCAATTCGAAGGGCAAACGAAGACCAAACTCGGAAATGCCGAGGTGGCCGGTATCGTTCAATCGATCGTCTACGAATCGTTCACGAACTATCTCGAAGAGCATCCTGCCATCGCGCGGCGTATCATCGAAAAGTGCTTGACTGCGGCTCGGGCGCGAGAGGCGGCCCGCAAAGCACGCGAACTGGTGCAGCGCAAGGGGGCGCTCGATACGTTCAGCCTTCCCGGGAAGCTGGCCGACTGCACCGAGCGCGATCCGGCCAAGGCAGAGCTTTATATCGTGGAGGGTGACTCGGCAGGTGGCTCAGCCAAGCAAGGACGCGATCGCCGCTTCCAGGCAGTGCTTCCGCTCCGCGGCAAGATTCTCAATGTCGAGAAGGCGCGACTGGATCGGATGCTGCACAATGAGGAGATCCGTGCCCTCATTACCGCGCTCGGCACAGGCATCGGCGACCAATACGACCGCTCGAAACTGCGTTACCATCGAGTCATTTTGATGACGGATGCCGATGTCGACGGCGCGCACATTCGAACCTTGTTGCTCACTTTCTTTTTCCGCTATCTCGAGGGACTGATCATCGACGGCCATCTCTATATCGCCCAGCCACCGCTCTATCGTCTTCAGAGCGGGAAAGAAGTCCATTACGTTTATTCGGACGAAGAGCGCGATGCCATTCTCAATCGGGGTGACGGGAAGACGTGGGACATACAGCGCTACAAGGGACTCGGGGAAATGAATCCGGAGCAGCTTTGGGAAACGACAATGGACCCAGCTCGGCGTACGCTGCTCCAAGTGACGATCGACGATGCCGTACGGGCAGACGAGACGTTCAACATGCTGATGGGATCAGCTGTCCCACCACGCAAGCGCTTCATCCAAGCGCACGCCCGAGAGGTACGGAACTTGGATATCTGACGAGCGGGGCTGGTGGTCCATGCGAAGTATCGCGCCACCGTGCCCCGCTCCTCGCGGACGAGTTCGATCACCGCCCTGCAACAGCACGCTTGAGCTGGGTGCCAGGGCGGAAGCTGGGGCTTCGCCGGGCGGGGATTTCGATAGGCTCGTTGGTCCGCGGATTGCGACCGCGGCGGCGAGCTCGCTCACTCACTCGGAATGTCCCGAACCCCGCGATACTGACTTCCTCTCCCTTGGCGAGTGCTTCTTGGATAGTCTGGAACACCGCATTGACGATAGGAGCCACTTGACTCTGGCGGGCATTCGTTCGTTCGGCGACGACCTTGATGAGATCGCTCTTGCGCATGGTTCGACCCCCTGATTGACCTTCCCGATCCCCGATCTCCAATCGAGATCACCCTCACTATAGCATGAACGGCGAAATTTGCAAGGGAGTGCGGCTACTCTCCAGTAGTCGCTTTGTACTTGCCATGACGGCGCTGGCGAGCAGCCTCGAACAGAATGATCGATCCAGCCACCCCGGCATTGAGTGACTCGACCCCGCCACGTAAGGGGATCCTGACCTCGTCTGCAGCCAGTCGCGCGAGTTCCCTGCTGACACCGTGTGCCTCGCTCCCGATCACCAGCGCGGAAGCGCGCGTCCAGTCCCGTTCATCGTAGGCACGCGGTGCCTGGGGATGGGCAACTACGATTTCGATTCCTGGAAAATCTCGCTGAATCGCAAGGAGATCGAGCGTTGCGATCGGCAGATGGAAGTGCGCTCCCGCTGCTGCCCGAACCACCTTGGGATTGAAAGGATCCACTGTGCCCGGCGTCAGCAGCACCGCATGAGCCCCAGCTCCGAGTGCCGAGCGCAGCAATGTGCCGAGATTGCCGGGGTCCTGTAGTCGATCGACGATCAGAGCTAACAGCGGTTCCGCTGTCGGTAAGCGGAGGGGAATAGCAGGAATGGGGAAGACGGCGACCACAGCTTGTGGCGTGATCGTCTCGGCGATCTCCTGCAAGACGCGCTCTGTGACGGCGATCATCCGTGTGCCAACTGCCTGGGCACGAGCGACGACTTCTTGCTCGCGTGGATCGAGACGCGTTGGGACATAGAAAAGAAAGGAGGGTCGGAAGCCCGCCTGCACAGCATCAGCAATCGTCTTCGGCCCCTCAACGAGAAAAGCCCGCTCCCTCTCGCGGACTCGTCGCTCGTGAAGGGAGCGGGCGAACTTGACGAGCGGATGATGTCGAGAACTGATGACCGTCGTCACCGAGCGCGACGGGCAACCTCGACCAGCTGACCGAAGGCGGACGGATCGTGCACCGCGAGGTCAGCGAGCATCTTCCGGTCGACTTCCACACCGGCCTGTCTCAGCCCATGGATGAAGTCGCGATAAGGCATACCATGCTGACGCGCAGCCGCATTGATTCGAACGATCCACAGTCGTCGGAAATCGCGCTTGCGCGCACGGCGGTCACGATACTGATAGCGTAGCGCCTTGAGTACTGCTTCGTTTGCGTGTCGATAGAGTTTGCTGCGGCCGAGTTGGTAACCCTTGGCCAGCTCGAGGATTTTCTTGTGTCTTCGATGCTTGGTGACGCCTCGCTTGACGCGAACCATCGCTCTCCCTCACCTCTCACCAGGCGTACGGTAGGAGCGGCTTGACACGGTGCGTATCGGACGGGTGAACCGGCACCATCTTATCGAACGAACGACGAACCCGCGGCGCCTTTTTCAAGCGGTTGTGATTGCGAGCATGCCGCATTCGCATCACTTTGCCTGTCCCGGTAATCTTGAACCGCTTGGCCGCGGCACGCTTCGTCTTCATCTTCGGCATGATGTCACTGTCCCTCCGCTTGTCGTTCTTCGCTGCTCGCTGTCCTGGTTGCCTCGACACGCCCGGGAGCGAGGAACATGACGAGTGTCCGGCCTTCAGCATGAGGCGGTTGCTCCACGACCGCTCTGGGACCGAGCAGATCGATCACGCGCTGCAAGACACGCTCACCCAAGTCCTGGTACACGATCTCCCGCCCGCGGAACAAGACGGTCACTTTGACTTTCGCTCCGTCGGTCAGGAACTGCTGGATTTGGCGAACCTTGGTTTCCAAGTCATGCGTGTCGATCCGGGGACGCAAGCGGATTTCCTTGACTTCGATCGTCTTCTGCCGCTTGCGCGATTCTCGTTCCCGCCGGCTCTCCTCGTAGCGGTATTTGCCGTAATCCATGATCCGGCAGACTGGAGGGCTCGCATTGGGTTGGACTTCTACCAGATCGAGCCCGCGTTCACGAGCCAGGCGCAGGGCCTCCTCGGTGCGGACGATCCCCAAATGGTGCCCGGTCTCGTCGATGAGGCGAACCTCGGGAACGCGAATCCGTTCATTGACCCGAAGTGGCCGTGTTGTACTGATCGTGACCCTCCTCGCTTCGAGGTCGAAATGATCCTCAACCAAACCACGCTCGGCGTGGCAAACCCGATGGTAGCACGAGCAGGTGTGCCCGGTCAACGCTGCGCTACCGGTGCGTAGATCGTCACCATCCCGTCCTGGTAAACGGGTGCCCAACCGATCTGCAGTAGAACCGTCTCGAGCGCTTTGGCGGCGGGCGAAGGGAGGAGCGGGCAATTCGGTCCGAGTCCCGTTCGCTCCAAAGTCCCTACGAAGACGTAAGAAACGTCGTACGTGTCGAGTACAGAAGAGACGGTTTCCACACCTGGTTGCTCAAAGAAGCGGCGGAGCTGTTCTCGACGATTCTGGAGCATTGCCAAGTCTCGAGCACTTCCACGCCGCCACTGGTACTCGTGCCCTTCCCAGCCCAGAATCGTCGAGCGGCCGGTAGCCATGGATACCCGATTGTGCGGTAGTTCGCCGACCATACCGTACGAGCATCCTGGTGCCTCCAAGACGACGGCATCCGGTCGGGTGTTCTCGCGTAACCACGCGATAGTCCGGAACTCCTCGGGATGGGCCTGTCGCAGATAGGCGAGCCCGTCGAGACCGGCCAGCTGGGCAAATCCGTCAGTCCACTTCCAGGCAGACAAGGGCGTATAGGAAGCTGCGGCGAGTAGGGAGAAGCCGACAACGGCGATCGCCATGCTCTTTCCCCAGGATTTCCAGTGCATTAGGGCATGCACGAGAAGCGGTGGTAGAGCGATCGCCTGGAGCACCCAGGCGTCGAAATAGACCTTGAACACGGTATTCATCCGGTCACCGAAGACATCACGCAAGTACAAAAACTCGACAGCGAGAATGGCAGTCCAGCCAGCGGCGACCATCGCCAGCGCGGCCAGGCGTTCGGGTGCCGCGGTTCGCTCTCGCCACAGTGCCCAGGCGAGTCCAGCCAGCGGCAGGCCGAAAACCACGAGAGCCGGAGTGGCGCTGGCCACGCCAGCAACGAGAGCGAAGCCGACCGCACCAGCCAGCACAGCCGGTCGCACTCGCTCGAGGTCGGACCCACGAAAGATCGAAGCGAGGGCTACGAGACCGCAGACGAGCAGGGGACCGTGAGCACGGAGCAATTCACCGAACGAGCTGCGTTCCCACACGACGATTCCGACCGTACGGAGGAACCAACTGGCCACTGGCACCCTCGCGAGGAAGGCCGGCAGTTCCTCAGCTCGTGCGCCGTAGGCCGGGACATAGTTCGCTTGGAAGGGGAAAGCGACGAATGCTGCTGCGCTGAGAACGAGAGCGCCCTGAACGACCGTCATCCGGATCGAGCAACGCGGACGCGCGAGCAGGACCAGTCCAGCAGTCACCGTCGCGAGCGGCACTCCCCACGTATTGGTGATCCACAAGCAACCGAGGACGATGCCCACCAGTATCGGCAATGTCCAGCGCTCTCGACTACCATGCGCTCGAGAGAAGGAACCAGGAGAGTGATCGATCGCATAAGCCAGCGCTTTCGGTGCGGCAGATGCTCGTGAAAGAGCGATGAGGACGATCAGAAAAGAGAGAAACAGGGGGAGGGCGAGGACGTGAGGATGAAGGTCACCTAGAACAAAGGAAAAGGATGGGAATTCGTTGATCGTCGGTCGCGGCGAGCTGTCCCACGGAAAGCCGCTGTCCACGATGACTCGAGAAGCTTGCCAACCGGGTCCAGCCCACCACGATGCAGCGAGTGCGTCACGAGGGTCCTGCAAGAGGAGCCATGCCGTCTGCCAATTCCCGATACCGACGAGGAGCAAGAGTGCGAGTGCTCCGACGAGGACCCGGGCTTTGGATCCGTATTCGGCAGCGAGTAGCCAAGTCGCGACGTACGCAGCGGTCACTGAACCAGCAAAGAGCGAAGCGAGCGCCAGATTGAAGGCGAACTCTGGCTGACATCCCAACGTCTTGGCGATGGCACCAAATTCGACATAACCAAAAACGTAATAGTTGATCGGTCGACCGGCGAACCAGGGGTCAGGGGGCGGGAGATGTGGAGTCGCCCAGGCTGCCGAGAGGAAAGCAAGCTCCATCGGCTTTTCGGTATAGCGGATCGCTGGATTGTAACTACGAAAGAGAGCATAGAGAGCGTATGCGCCTGTATGGACGAGGAGGAGAGGCCACGCTGTTGCGAGTTCCCACAGCGACTGCCACCATTGCCCTCGTGCGATGACCAGCCCCCAACCGACGAGAGCGAGGAGCGAAAAGACGAGGAGCAGTGTCACCCTCGTGAAGGGAATTTCGGAGAACATACCGACCCACCAAAGGGGAAGCACCGCCAATGCTGGTCCGGCAGCGAGAGCGATCCCCTGGGCTGGTCGCCCAGCAAGGTGCAACCAGCGAAGCCATGGAAAGGTCGCCGCCGCAGCCGCGAGCCAGATCGCCTGCCACAGCACGGCCAGCTCGACATCGCGCATGTGGAGTACTCACCTCTCGCTGAGCGGTACAACCTCGTAAATGACCGTGTCGCCGAACCTCACAGCCACGCGAAGCGTCTCACCGATCAAGGCCTCGAATGCCGCGATCCCCTCAGGTGAGGCATAGACTTCGTCCGGGATCGTCGCCCCAGCAAACCCTGGCTGGATTCGCCAGCGCCGTTCGACCTGTCCCACGACCACGTACCTGACTCGATACTGGTACAGCAACCAACGCTTCCGCGCGGGATCAGTGGTCTGGTAGATCTCCCGGATCGCGATCAGTCGCTCGTCGACTGTCGGTCCGAGCGGCGACTCCAACCGGATCGTTCGATCAGTCGGGACAACTCGCGTGCGTTGTTGGCGTTCGTGCCGATCCCAACCCAAAACAGTCGGGAGACCAGTCGCACTCGAAAGGCGAGACCCGTTCCCACGGTACGGGCCGATCGAAGCCTCGAGAATCACCGAATTGTCAGTGACGTTCCGTCGTAACCACTGGATCGCGGCAAGGTCCTCGCTCGTCGAGATCGGCTCTCCGCGACTCGTGAAGTAAAAGCCGTCGCGCATCCAGGCATAGCCATCGAGACTCCCTGGCTGCGGGGTGGACGGCAGGCGTAGCGCCAGTCGTTGTGGCGTGCCGAGGAGGAGGTAGAGACTCGAAAGGCCGATGACACCGACGAGAACGAGCTGGGCGAACGTACGTGCTCGCGTTCGCCGAGTCGGCTGCGCGTGCCACCGATCGATGAAGAGACCCCAGCCACTCAACGCGAGGAGCGGCCAGGCCTCGAACGAGAGCTTGAAGACAGTATTCATCCGCTGCCACGGTGACCCATAGAGATCGTCGACGATGACGACCGTTTCCATCAGGATGACGATGCCTGCCGCCACTACCCACAATCCCGGAAGCGGTGCTCGCCGGTCACGCCAGTGCTGTACGAGCCATGCACTCACGAGGACGGTCGGTACGACGACCAGGGATGCTGCCAACTGTCTGGTGCCGAACAAGCCAACTGCTACACCTAAGAGGGCGACGAACCACAACGTTTCCGGGCGCACCGGGTCGAAACCAGCGAGTGAGCAGCCGAAGGGGACGACCAACAGCACGATCACCAGCAACAACACGATCCATGTGTCGTTGGCGGATAGTTCGACCCTACTCCAGCTACCGCTTCGGAGCAGGAGGCCGGCAGCATAGCCGATCGCTGTTGTACCGACCGCAACCAAACCGAGGCTCCAGAAGGAACGCGCCGGAAGCGACCAGTTCGCGACGACTGCAAGCACCGGTAGCGCGAGCAGTATTCCGAAGTGCACGAGAAACTGCTCAGGAGAGGTGCCGTTGCCCAACAAGCGCACACTCGTGACTGGACTGACGAAACGTTCGTAAAACGGCCAATAGATGAGCCGCGATGCTGCGAGAGCGAGGATGCTCCCACCGATGACCCACACCAGTTGGGCAGGTCGGCGCGGTCCGATTGTGACGAGCGTCATCGCGAACAGTAGGAGGGCTACGAGGGGAAGATCCCAACTGTTGACTACGATGACCGTGCTCCCGATCACCACGCTGACCATCCAACGCAGAGCGCGGTTCCGGATAGGTGCCTCCTGATCGGCGTGAGCAGCTACGATGAGAGCGATGAGGCTCAACCAGAGAGGAAGTGCGATGAGGTGCGGATGGAGATCAGCATACAAAAACGAAAAGTAGGGGAATTCCGTGATCGCCTGGGCGATCGCCCGCGAGCTCTGCCAAAAATCGATCGCCAGCGAACGCCGGGTCACGACCTGGACGAACGGGTCGAAATTGCCAGCGAAGAGGATCCACCACAGGGAGCACACTCCCGGCACCAGACTGCTGACGAGTGCGCGTTTCCACCAAGGGGTACAACGATCGCTGTCCACTAACCAGCGAACCACGGCGAGTCCGAGCGAGACCGCGAGACTCGCCACGAGGCCGGCAACGGTCGCGACTGTCAGCTGAAAAGCACGATCGGGTAAAAGTCCGCTCAACTTCCACAGCAAAGCGCTGACGAAGAATCCGTAATAATAATAGTTCTGTACTCCATCAGCGAGCCACGGATCGTATGGTGGCAACCAGCGACTGCGCGCGACCGCATTCGCGTACGCCAGCTCCATCGGCTTTTCGCCGCCGAAGAACGGGTGCCAAAGGTCCGGATAGAGCCAGCGCAGCACGAGGAAGAAAGCGAAACCGAACCAAAAGCTGCCCTCGACCAGCACAGCGCGCGGGATGACATGTGGCCGAACGACTGCCCCCAACCAGTGCCGCCCCCACCACCAGAGCAACCCCGCCACACCGGCCATGGGCAGAAGTAGCCACGGCAGCTCGAACGGGAGAATCCGCCAGCTGGCTGCCAGCCAGATCGGGTACGCTAGGACGATCAGCCCGAGCGGCCGGGCAAGTGCCAGTCCCGCATCGGGGAGTGGCCCGCCGAGACGCAACGCCAGTGGCAATCCCGCGATCCCGATGGCCAACGTGAGAGCAACCCACCAGACGATCGCTTGCCAATCCCGAGCCAGCCACTCGTTAGCCCAACCCAGATCCCGCGCAACCGCAACGCTCTCGGCTGGCCCGTCCAGGAGTTGTCGGTAGGACTCCGGGCGGTCGCGTTGCGGGTACCAGGGACGTTGTAACGCCCAGGCGAAGCGCAGACGCAGCTCGTCCTCGCTGAGTTGGCGTACTTTCTGATAAATCCGGACGCGCGGATGGTCGTAGACGGTGAAACTCTCGTCCGCTTCCAGGTCGCCCAAGCGCAACGCACCGAGCCGCGATTCCTGCTCGGCTTCGTACACCAGTCGGAAACCGAGCGCTCCCTGATCGAGCAATCGGTAGTACTCGCTCGTCACTGGGTAACGCCACGGCAAACGAGGAATCGATCTGGCCAAGCGATCCGAGGACAGCACGATATAGTCGACCTCGGAAAGTCGTGCGGCGAGGTAACGAAACGCTTCCTCCGGTGGTCGATCATCGTAGAGCGCGAGCGTGACGAACCGATAACGCTGGTCAGGAGAGATACCCGTCACCGAGAGAGGCAGACGATCATCCCAATGCTCGACTCCCAGAACGGAGCCCGGCGGAACGTGAGACACGATCCAGTAGGACGCCTGCACCCTCGTATGCGGATGTCGATAGATCGTGCTGAAGGCACCAGCCCACGCCGCGGTAGCGCCGAGCACGAGCAGTACAGCGAGACTGACACCCGCTCGCTGCCAGCGGGAGGAAGATCGCTCCAGCCACTCGCCCGAGGTACCTGCCACCAAAATGGCCAGTGGAGCGACCAGGGGAAGCGAATACCGGAGATACTTCGTCTCTGCCGTCCAGGCTGTCAGGCCGTACGCGAGGATCCAACTGAGAAGGAGAAGGCGCGTGACCAACGCACGCTGACGTTCGGTGAAACCATGACTGTCGGTCGCTGGCACTCGGAGACGAAGAGAGACGATCGCGGCCACAAGTTTTCGTGCCTCACGAACGATGACGAAGACGCTCAGCGCCGCGAAGGCAGGCCCCAGCCCCCAACGAAAAAGCTGCTCGAGTTGATAGACGATCGGAACAGTGCCGACATACTGCCGCGTATAGGGAACGTCGAAACGCCCCTGTGCGATCTCCCACTCACGCACGATATCGCGCAGCGTCGAGCCAGGATCGAGCAGCGTGTACGGCTCGAGGACTGCGAAGGTGATCACGGTACTGGCCAGCAGAACCGTCCAGGGCGTACGCGTGACCAGGTTCCGCACCAGGTTCGGGAGATCGGGGACCGCATTGCTGAAGCCAACACGGGAGCCGCACCACAAAAGTGCGATGCCGATCGGCACCGCGAGTGGCCACATACTCACTTTGCACGCGAGCGCCGCGGCGTAGAACGCTCCAGCGAGCGCTGCCCAACGACGTGACCCTGTCTCCGCCAGGTTCACTGTGGCCCAGAGCGTCGCCACCCCGAAGGTCGTCGCCCACGGATCGACCACGAAGAAATGTGCCTGCTGAATCGTCACGACACTGAACCCAATAAGAAGGCCGGTGATCGAAGCAGCTGCTCTACCGAAGGCTCGCCAGGCAATGAGCATTGCGAAGAAGAGACCGACAACGTCGATCAGCGCCGTCAGGAAACGTCCGCGGAATGCCAACGCGCGGTACAGGTCCCGTACCGTTCCCGGTTCGATGCCGACGGCATGGAGCAGTTGATCAGTAAGCCAACTAGTCGATTCCAAGAAATAGAGAGGCAAGGCGCCATAGGCGAAGGTCTGCGGGAATCCGTCGGGTCCAGCCGATCGAGGGTTCCAGGGACTTCGCCTCGGATCGAGCAAATCAGTAAGGTGCTCGGGCGTGCGGATGCGGTCGACCGCAACCATCAATTGAAAGCGTTCGTCCGGGTGCAGGAGGTGCCCTTGGTCCCAATCGAGGCCGTGCAGACGGAGCAGCAGTGCACTGCCGAGTATCAGGAGTAGCGAGAAAGCGTTTACCAAACGGCGTGCCGATATGGCTGAACGCTCTCGAACAGCGACCCTTGAGCTCGTCGGTCGATCGTCGCGCACGTCCCCTATCCCCATGACCCCGCAAATGATGCCCGACTCCGGAGAGCCATGGTAGGGTAGAAGAGGATGGAACGGTCGCGCGAGATGCGGGGAGCCCCAGTCGGTGGAGAGCAAACTTCGTCTGGTCTTCTTCGGAACACCGGAATTTGCTGTTCCTGCGCTCCGCACACTCGCAGCACAGTCGGACTTCGCAGTCGTCCTGGTCGTAACCCAGCCGGATCGACCGGCGGGACGGGGTCGGGGACTCCAACCTCCGCCAGTGAAGGTGCACGCGCAGGAGCTGGGGCTTCCGTGTTGGCAGCCAGAAACACTTCGTACGGCCGAAGCGCAGGCGAGACTCGCCGCCGTGGCACCGATGCTCGCCGTTGTGGTCGCCTACGGCAAAATCATCCCAGCATCGATGCTTTCGGTGCCGCGGTATGGCTTCCTCAACGTGCATCCCTCACTGCTTCCGCGCTATCGCGGGGCCAGTCCGATCCAGGCGGCCTTGCTCAATGGTGATGCGATCACGGGCATCTCGTTCATCGTCATGACCGCCGAGTTGGACGCCGGTCCGATCCTTCGCCAATTCGCGATCCCTATCGCGCCCGACGACACGGGAGCCACACTCGGCACTCGACTCGCCGAGATCGCGGCTGAACTCCTCCCCGATACGATCCGGGATTGGCTCGCAGACCGACTCGTACCGGTCCCTCAGGACGAGAGAGAAGCAACGTATACGCCTCCGCTCACGAAGGCTGATGGCCGAGTGGACTGGTCGGAGCCAGCGGAGCGCATCGAGCGGAAGATTCGGGCCTTGCAACCCTGGCCATGTGCGTGGACCACAGTGAGCGGTCGTCGCCTCATTCTCCTGCGGGCACGACTGTTAGAGACGGAGATCGACTTGGCACCGGGTTGTCTTTCAGTCACGTCAACGACGGTGCTCGTTGGCACCGGAACGCGGCCACTCGCGCTGGAAACGGTTCAGCCCGAAGGGAAGCGAGCGATGTCCGCTCTCGACTGGTGGCGCGGTGCACGACTGGCAAGTGGAACCTGCTTCGAGTAGCGTCGACTCCGGATACCCGAATGATGTCGTCACGCTTCGTACCAGGAAATCCAGCGCTCTCTCCGCTGGAGCTCGAGAGACTCACTCGTCTGCAGGCAGAGCTGGCAGGGAAGGTAGTGGAAGTCCCTCTTCCCAAAACACCCCGTTTCATTGCGGGTGCAGACATGCACCTGCGTGGGGAGCGAGCCATCGCAGTCGCTGTCTGCTTCGAGCTACTGACTGAACCACCCAGTGAGGAAGCGACGGACTTCCTTCCGCTCCGCGAGGTCGCGAGAGCGATCGCCGAACAAACGGTGACCTTCCCCTACATTCCAGGGTTTCTCAGCTTCCGAGAGGCGCCCGTGATCACCGAAGCGGTCCTAGCTCTCGAACAGGCACCCGATCTTCTCGTCGTCGATGGCCAAGGACGAGCGCATCCCCGACGTTGCGGTCTGGCGAGCCACGTGGGGGTCATGCTCGACTTGCCAACGATCGGCGCAGCCAAATCCCGGTTGTACGGGGCGTACCGCGAGCCGGGACCGGACCGTGGAGCGTGGACACCATTGATCGCTGAAGGAGAGATCATCGGTGCAGCAGTGCGGACGCGGCCGGGTGCGCGACCACTCATCGTGTCGGTCGGGCACCGTATTACGCTCCAGGAAGCGATCCGCTGGGTGCTCCGACTCAGTCGCTATCGGATTCCAGAACCGACGCGATGGGCACACCGCTATGCGAAGGCGATCGCTGCCTTGATCGACACGGGTCGGTGACGATGGAACAGGAGCTCGCCGAAACAGCGGCTCCCCGCGAGTCCTGATCCGTCCGAGGGACCAATGAGTCCGTCATCGGATCGGCGTTCGCGTCAGGTGGTGAGTCCGCGCGCATCGCGGAGTGACTCCGCTGTGCGACTGTCCGAACGAACTCGGGCAGAGCGAGCCCAAAGAGGGTCCTACGCTGCCGTGGCGGACCGACGGCAGAGGGGCAGCCGGGCTTTCGCTTTTGCGTATAAGGGTTCTTATACGCATATATCTGGCCGCGAACTTCCCAGCCGGAGCAGTGTGTCGCGCCGACTCGTTCCGGTTCGGTGAACCAGCCAACGGCGACCGTCTCGGGAATACTCTGGCATTGCACGGAGATCCGCCTTCTCCTACACTGCGCCGCGGGCATGGGAGCACTTCGGGAGGTACTTGCAGATGAACTCGGTGGAGATTCCCACGACCCCCTCGGTGGCACGCGCGCGCCAGGAGACGGGTGCTGAGGCACTCGTCCGCGCTCTCGAGGCGCATGGCGTGGAAGTCGTCTTCACCATCCCCGGCGTCCACACGCTCGATCTCTACGCCGCTCTCGAACGAAGCCAGATTCGCACGGTTCTCCCGCGGCACGAGCAAGGTGCCGGCTACATGGCCGACGGGTACGCGCGAGCGAGTGGCCGCGTCGGTGTTGCCATCACCGTCACTGGTCCTGGACTGACTAATATCGTCACGCCGATCGCCGAGGCATTCGCCGATAGCTCGCGAGTCCTGGTGATCAGCACGTGTCTCGATCGACCGTACCTTGGCCAATTGGATGGACGACTGCACGAGATGACGGATCAGCTCGCTGTGGTCCGTCCAATCGTGAAGTGGGCACACCGCGTCATGAGTGCCGCAGAAATCAGAACAGCCGTTGCCGAAGCGTTTCGTCAACTCTATGACGGGCGACCGCGCCCGGTCTATTTGGAAGTTCCCCTCGATGTTCTGCGCGAACGCACAGCGATGACCGATCCGCTCGTCATCGCCGTTCCCAGAGCGATGCCTGATGACCATCTGCTCGACCGAGCAGCGCAGCTCTTGGCCGAGGCGAATCGGGTGTTCGTTCTGGCCGGCGGCGGAGCCGTCTCCGAGCGCAGCAGCCAGCTGCTCAGTCGACTCGCCAGTGCCATCGGCGCAGCCGTCACTACGACCGTGACTGGTAAAGGCGCTATCCCCGATGACCACCCGTTGGCCATCGGCGCCTTCGGCTATCGCTGGACGCCGGACAACCCAGTGAGTGAGCTCATGCGAGGGTCGGACGTGACGCTCGCCATCGGGACCGGATTGGGAGCACGGACGACCGGGGAAGGGACGATGTCGCTTCCCGTACCACTGATCCATATCGATATCGATCCTCTGGAGTTCCATCGGCGTTATCCGGCAGCCGTTGCGCTGCGAGCCGATTGCGCCGAAGCGCTCGCTGGGCTCCTCGAGCGCGTCGAAGCAGGTTTCCGCCCACGCTCCCGTTGGGAACCGAGCGAGATCGAGGGCGTGCGTCAGCGATTGCTGAGCGTCACAGATGAAGCGGCGCGGCGCTATCAGCCCTGGCTGATCGCGCTGCGGCGCGCACTTCCGCGCGATGCCTTCACCGCCCACGACATGACGATGGTCTGCTACGAGGCTGTCCGTGCGTTTCCGGTCTTCGTTCCGCGCACCTACGCATTTCCACGGGGGTTCGGCACGCTCGGCTCCGCGCTCCCGATGGCGATCGGTGCAAAATACGCTCGTCCGGATCGTCCGGCAGTCGCGATCTGTGGCGACGGTGGAATCCAGTTCACCGTGCAGGAGCTCGGAACCCTCGCTCACTATCGGCTGCCGGTTATCGTCGTCATTTTCGATGACCGGTCACATACAGCTGTCAAGCGCGCGATGGAGCAGGCTGGGATCCGCCCCCGTGATGTCGATCTCGTAAACCCGGACTTCGTCGAACTGGCACAGTCCTACAGGCTGAACGCCGTCCGTGTGTCGGAACCTGCCGAACTCGAACGAGCAGTCTCCCAAGCTGTTGTCGATACGACTCCTTGGGTGATTCACGTCATGTTGGGGAAAGAGCCATGATCGTGCTTCCCTTTCGATTCGCTCGCTTGTCCGCACTCGGTATTCCGCACGGTGTGACCAAGCGGGACCCCTCTTTGCCCGTTTCCGGATCAGTGAGTGGGAATGCCACTCTCTCGATCGTGCTCGCTAATCGACGCGCCTGGTGGGAACGCCTCGGAGTACCGCTCGAGCAGACCGTCTTTGCCCGCCAAGTGCATGGCACGCAGGTTACTGTCGTCACGGCGTCCGAGCGTGGTCGCGGAGCCCTCGAACCGAGCACGGGAATTCCGGAGAGCGATGCACTCGTAACGACGGAACGGAATCTGCCACTCGCCGTAATCTGTGCTGATTGCGTGCCAGTCTTGTTGTACGCTCCTGACGTCCCCGCTATCGGCGTCGTTCATGCCGGTTGGCGTGGCACCGTGGGCGGGATAACGCGGCAAGCAGTCCGCATCTTGTGCAACGAGTTTTCCGCTCGACCCGAGCGTTTATTGGCCTTTCTCGGACCATCGATCGGCCCGTGCTGCTACGAGGTGGGGGAAGAAGTGATCACAGCCTGGGTCGCTCGTGGGCCATCGGGCAGACATCAGGCTGTGCTCTCGCGAAATGGCCGGGCGATCTTCGATCTTTGGCGGGCCAACGAACTGCTCCTCATCGAAGAAGGAATCGTTCCAGAGCACATCGAACGATCCGCTATTTGCACGCGCTGTCATGCCGAAGAGTGGTTCTCGTATCGCGCGAACGGCGCACGTGCCGGTGCCCAGGCTGCTGTGATCGCGCTCCCTTGATCGACAAGGAATCTGGAGAAGGCCATGGAAGACTACGAGCGACTGCGCGAGAATTTGGCTCGCGTGCGATGCCGTATCGAACGAGCGGCCGAGCGAGCTGGACGGCTTCCACAGAACGTACAGATCGTCGCTGTTACGAAAGGGATCGATCGGGACAAGGTGCAGGCTGCGTACGAACTCGGCCTGCGTTTTTTCGGGGAAAATCGCGTGCAAGAGGCACAGAAAAAATTCGGTGATAATCCGCTTCCCGCTGATGCCGAGCTTCATCTCATCGGCTATCTGCAAACCAACAAGGTTCGGCACGCCGTCAAGCTGTTCGCTCTGATCCATTCCGTCGACCGTGCAGCTCTCATCGAGGAACTGAACGAACGAGCTGTGCGCGTCGGTCGCCGCCTTCCTATCCTGATTCAGGTGAATATCGCTGGTGAGGAACAAAAACACGGTTGTCGACCGGTTGAAGCGGCTGAGCTTCTCTCTTTGGCACTCACGAAACCACAGTTGGAGGTGCGCGGCTTGATGACGATCGCCCCACTCGTTCCAGAAAGCGAACTTGTGCGACCGATCTTCCGCGCTCTGCGGGAACTGCGCGATCACCTCCAAGAACGTTTCCAACACCCTCTTCCTGAGCTTTCCATGGGCATGTCGAACGATTTCGACATCGCTGTCGAGGAAGGGGCGACGCTCGTCCGCATCGGTCGCGCGCTGTTCGGAGGTTGATCCATGGACGTTTTCTGTTTTGGCAGCGGCAGCGAGGGGAACGCTTTTCTCGTCCGTACGCAGCGGACAAGCATCCTCATCGATGCAGGATTGGCTCCGACGACGCTGCGCCGCCTCTTGCGCTCGAGCGGAGTCGGCGATCACGAGCTGACTGCGATCGTCGTGACGCATGAGCACCATGATCACGTTCGGGGGCTCGCCGGATTGCTCCGCTGGCAATCTTGCCCGGTCATTACGACGGCTGGAACGGACGCCGTGCTCCGGTTGGAATTTGAGCGTCGGCTGATGGTCACCTATCAGCATTGGCTGGAAATCGGTGATCTCGCGCTCTGCCCAGTACCGGTGCCGCACGATGCGAGCGAGCCGTTCGGCTTGCGCTTAGCGACATCTCACGCCGAAATTGCTCTGTTCACGGATCTCGGCACGGTGACCGACGAGGTGCTCGCCGCCTTATCGCGCGCGGACCTGATCGTGCTCGAGGCGAATCACGATCGAGATCTCCTTTGGCGCGGACCATACCCGGAATGGCTCAAGCGGCGTATCGCTTCACCGGCTGGGCACCTCAGTAACGACCAGGCAGCGCAGGCGCTCGCCCAGTTGTCGGGTCCACCACGGACCATCTGGCTCGCTCATCTCTCGCAGAAGAACAATGACCCTCGCCTCGCCCTCGGTACGGTCCGCGCGCGACTCGGTTCCCCGTGTCCCCACCAGCTCGACGTACTCCCACGAGGTGGTATGGTCTACCGGTGGAACTTTGCTTCTTCCCAGTACCGGCTGAGCCCAGACAGTGATCAGGGATAATCGAAAAGAGAGCATGGATTGGCTGTGCCTCGCTGGCACTGATCAGAGCGTGGACACCGCCGAGCGAGCCGGACTTTTTTGCTCTATTGACGGGCAGCTTCGGACTCCGTAGAATGGGTACGTACACTGGTCGTCCGATTGCTCGGCGGGAGGAGAACCCGTGGATGCTCAGAGCTTGAATTATCAGCGGGTCATCGATGACGCGCTGAAGATTCTCTATTCGCATCACTATCGGCTGATGTCGCGGCTACTGCCTCGTGTCGTCGAGCAGATCGATCTGCGCGAGAAGGAACTCCTCGAAGAGCTCCGAGCGAGTCCGATCGGGCAGGTGTTGCAACGTCTGGCTGCTATTGCGCAAGGCAGGCTGATCGAGCAACGGGAACGGATTCTGGAAAACATCGAACTGGTCCTCCAACTCCTCTTTTGGGCACCCGGCGCAGAGGACTACTCTGTTCCACGTGCCTTCTGGGAAAGCGACCTCGGGAGACTGCTCTCGCAGGCGAAGTTCCGAGCTTATGAGCCGAGCGAGCTTGTCAGCATCACTCAGGCAGCCCACAGTCTCGGTGTCACACGTCCGACGATCTACCGGTGGATGGACGAGCGCAAGCTGGAGTACGTCCGCGACGAGCACTCCGGCCGAACGTTCATCATCCGCCGAGACGTCGAAGCCTTACGCCAGCAACTCCAGGAATCGGCCTGATCGACCGTGACGACTCGTCGACTCAGCCGAGCGGTTCGAACGATCCGACACCCGCTAAGAGCGGCTCGCCAGGAGCGTTGGGAGTTCGCCGCGTTCTTCGAGCGTCATCAGCCAGATGAGATCCGAGCGCGAGACGATCCCGAGGAGCCGTCCCTCCTCGTCCACAACCGGCACCGGGTTGACTCGGCGCCGATACATGAGTGTTGCGAGCGCTTCGATCGTTTCTTCTGGTCCGATCGTGATGGCCGGGCTCGACATGATTTCGGCAGCTTTGGTAGCCAAGATCTTGCGGAGCTGGGTTTCGTCGCCCGTTCCAGGTATCTTGAAGAAAGCATCGAGAAACGGAACGTAGAGCGGTGCATTGAAGCTCGCCTCGCGCGCGATCAAGTCGAACTCGGTGACAATACCGATAACTCGCCGCTGCTCATCGATGACGGGCACACCCGAGATCGCATTTTCCCACATCAGGCGGGCGATTTCGCCGACTGACGTCTCGGGACTGATGGCAACGACATCACGAGTCATCAAGGAGCGAACCCGAATTTCTTGCACCATCTTCTGCTCGCTCTCCTTTTCGATCGCCTGACCAACTTCATGATCGCGATGGGAATCGCTCTTCCATGCACTCAGTTCCCCTCGATCGCCGAGACGACTCGCTCCGGTGACCATCGGGGATCGTACAGTGCTCGGAGGACTTTCGGCAAAGCAGCGACGACGTCGGAGGCGGTAAGCGAGAGCGTACCGGTCGACACCACGGCGTGCAGCGCAGCTTCGCTAGCGATCACGACAGCAGCGCCCGCCGCCTCGCGTGGTCCCAGCCCCTGCGCAGCGAGCCCAGCGATCACACCAGCGAGCACGTCTCCTGTCCCAGCAGTCGCCAGCGCGGGATGGACCTGAGGGGCGATCAGGAGCGACCTGTCAGGGCATGCGACAGCCGTGTGGCCGTACTTCAACACGACGTGCTGCCCGAAGGTGACCGCCGCCTCGACGGCCTGCGTCCATGGATCTTCCAAAATCTTCGTCACATCGCAACCACACAAGCGAGCGAGTTCACCAGGATGAGGCGTAAGAACGAGTCGTGCCGCGCGAAGTTCTTCCCACCAGTTACCCATTTTGGCGAGCCAGTTGAGGCCATCCGCATCGATCACCGCATAGCCAGCGAATCGTTGCGGTATCTCGTCATCCGCCGGTACACCAAAACCGAGGGCCCCACGCCGCACTCGACCGAGTCCAAAGAGATAGTGGAGCAACTCTTCGGCTGTCTGGTCTTGACCGAGTCCAGGGCCGACCAGCAGAGCACGGTAGCGTGGGAGAGCATCGCGCACGAGATTGGCCCATCGTTGGCCAGCTCCGACATCACCGTCAGGAGCTGGCAGGAACGTCACATCTGGAAGTGCCGCTGCGATCGAGGGCACGAGCGATCGTGGAACGGACAGTGTCACGAGTCCTGCCCCAGTCCGCAACGCTGCACTCGCTGCGAGACGAGGGGCCCCGTAATAGTTCGGGGCACCACCGACGATCAGGAGAGCGCCGACTGCCCATTTATGGGTCTCTGCAGTCCGTTCCGGGAGCCATCCACGAGCATCTTGGAGCGTCACGAGCGCAACACTTCCAGGGCTGACCGGAGGCTTCGGTAGGCCGATGTCGACCAATCGGATCAGCCCTGTGTGACGAAAAGCAGGAAAGCGATACGCACCGATCTTCGGCAGTCCGAGCATAATGGTCAAATCTGCACGAAAGGCCTGCGCGTCAGCAGCACCGGTATCGCTGTCGATGCCGGAAGGAACGTCGACCGCGACCAACACCGTCTTGCGTACACGACGAGCGCGATGCGCAGATTCGAAAATCGTCGCGACCGGCTCGGGGACTTCCGGTCGCCCACCGATCCCGAAAATGGCATCGACGATCACATCGGCCAGCGAGAGTTCACGATCGAGTTCTTCGCTCTGAATCCAGCGGCAGTGTGCCAAGCCGGTCGGCTCGACCGGGATCGCACCAGGTTCATGTCGATTCCAGCTCCAAATTGCGCAGTCCCAACCAGCCAGTGCCAAGAGGCTGGCAGCGACTAATCCGTCTCCACCGTTGTTGCCCGGTCCGACGAGAAACAGTGCTCGCCTTCCCTGCTTTCGAGACACCAGGAGCTCGATCGTCTCCGCCACACCCTGCCCCGCACGCCGCATGAGTTCTGTCAACGAGAGACCCTGGGCGACTGCTTCAGCTTCAGCACGACGAACTTCCTCGACACGACACAACTTCTCCATACTCGACTCTCCTTTCAGTGCTGGGAGTGCTCGTACGGACTGTGCTGGTCGGAAGTGCGAAAAGTGGCGACGACAACCGCGATCGCCAGATCGCGGGCATGAGTCAGGGAAACAGCGATGTGCTCGAGCCCGAGAGAGTGAGCACGCTCCCGGGCAGATCCGTACAAAATGACTAACGGTTTCCCACGGCGGTTCGGCAAAATCTCGATATCGCGCCAGCGCACGCCGCGGACTCCAGTCCCGAGCGCTTTCATCACCGCTTCCTTGGCTGCGAAGCGGGCTGCCAGTTCGGCCACTCGGCCAGCATAGCGGGCGCGCTCTGCTTCCGTATAGACCCGTGCCAGAAAACGGTCCCCGAAACGGGCGAGCGTGCGCTGGATTCGCCAGATCTCGATGGCATCGACCCCAACTTCGACCGGACCTGCCGCGTCAGGATTCCAGATCGGTTCGATGACCACGGCCAACTCCAACGTAAACGAATCCCAGACTTCGGACCTCTGCTGGTTCATAGATATTGCGCCCGTCGACGATGATGGGGGTGCGCATCAGTCCCTTCACCCGGCGGAGATCGGCTTGCTTGAACTCGTTCCACGGCGTCGCGATGAGTAACGCGTCGGCTCCGACCACCGCGGCATAGGGATCCGGTGCATACTGGGCATCGGGTACTTCTCGTGCTGCATTCGCCATCGCTGCAGGATCGTAAGCTGTTACGAGTGCTCCCCGCTGAAGGAGCATGCGTAAGACGTCCAGAGCGGGAGACTCGCGAACATCGTCAGTGTCTTGCTTGAACGCAAGACCCCAAAGCGCGATCGGACGCCCATGGAGATCACCGAGAAGCTCTTGCACCTTTCGGACGAAGCGGCGCCGCTGATCCTCGTTGATTTCCAGGACCGTATGCAAGAGTTGCGGATGGCACCCGACCCGTTCGGCCATCGCTGCCAGTGCGCGGACATCCTTAGGGAAGCAACTACCGCCGAAACCCAGTCCTGCTTCCAAGAAGAGCGGGCCGATCCGTGGATCGTAGCCCATGCCCTGCGCGACGATCTTGATATCAGCCCCGACTTGCTCACAGATCTGGGCGATCTCGTTGATGAAGCTGATGCGGGTGGCCAGAATCGCGTTAGACGCATACTTGATCATCTCGGCACTACGTCGGTCTGTGATCAGAATCGGCGCGTTCAGGACACGATAGAGATCGGCGACTCGCTCAGCTGCCTCGCGATCCTCAGCTCCGAGTACGATACGGCTCGGATGGAAGACGTCGTAAACCGCCGAACCTTCGCGCAGAAATTCCGGATTCGTCACCACGGCAAACGTCGCGCTTGGTGGTTTGAGCTGTTCGATCAGATCCGAGACGAAGTCTCCGGACCCGATCGGCATCGTGCTCTTGTTCACGATGATGGTATGGCCGCTCAGGTGCCGAGCAATCGTCTCGGTGGCTGCTCGCACCGCTCGCATATCGGCATCCCCATCGAGAGTCGAAGGGGTACCAACGCAAATGAAAACGAACTCGGCTCCCGGGATCGCCTCTGCATAATCGGTCGTGAAGCGAAGACGCCCAGCCTCGACATTGCGTCGGATCAACTCCTGCAGTCCTGGTTCATAAATCGGCATCTTCCCCTGGCGAAGCTTGTCGACCTTCTCGACGTCGATGTCGATACCCCACACACTGTTGCCGAGATCGGCAAAAGCCCCCCCATAAACGAGCCCAACATAACCGAGACCGACGATCGCGATCGTCGCCATGCTCTGTCCCCGCTTCCTCAGCGCCGAATACTGAAATCGTCGAAGTGTCCAGTCGGCTCCACCCAGGCGCATTCCACGCGCTCGACCCACGCACCTGGTGGACCTGTCCGAACTTGGTCACGAAGGGTTTCCAAGGCTGCTCGCCGACCTTCCGCCCAGATCTCGACCGATCGCCCGTCCTCACGGTTGCGTACCCAACCTGTCAGACCGAGGCGTTCGGCCATCTCGACGACGAAGAAGCGGAAACCGACTCCTTGAACGCGGCCGAAAACGAGGCAGTGAAGTGCTGCACGATCGTCCATCATCTCACCCTCACCCGTTGACCAGACGATCGCTCGCTGTCAGGGCTGTTCGCGCCTCGTACGAGGACAGAAACCGCTCCATGGATGCCGCGAACGTTCCTTCTGCGATCGCACATCGCATCGTTTCCATCTGGCGCTGCAAGAAACGCACGTTGTGGATCGTGGCGAGCCGGTAGGCCAGTAGTTCGCGCGCGCGGAAGAGATGGTGCAGATAGGCTGCACTGAATCGACGGCAGGTGTAACAGTCACACGTCTCGTCGACTGGTGCAGTCTGAAGACGAAAGCGCGCTCCGGTGATGTCCACGCGGCCGGTCGGCGTGAAGAGTGCACCATGTCGTGCCAAGCGGGTCGGCAGGACACAATCGAAGAGATCGATGCCGCGCGCGACCGCTCGCCAGAGATCATCCGGCGCACCGATGCCCATCAGGTAACGCGGCCGATCGTCGGGCAACTCGCCTGCGGTTGCATCGAGCAGTGCATAGAGAAGATCCTTGGGTTCACCGACACTGAGTCCACCGATCGCCAGACCGTCTACCGGTAGCGAGGCCACGAAGCGCGCACTTTCGACACGGCGGCTCGGATCGAAGCCGCCTTGGATGATGCCGAATAACAACGGTCGCTCCTCCTCCGCGAGCGTCGCTGTCAATTCCTGGAAGCGGTGGAGACTCCATTGCAGCCAACGGTGCGTCCGAACCATCGCCTCCTGATGCCGCTCGTCGGATTCTCCGAAGCCGACGACGTCATCCAAGGGCATCAGCACGTCGGAACCGAACAACATTTGGAGCTCGATGACGCTGTCGGGGGTGAGTTCGCGAAGGGAGCCGTCGATGTGCGATCGAAATCGGACCCCTTTCTCCGTGACGTCTCGGAGCTTTGCCAAACTATAAACCTGAAAACCGCCGGAGTCAGTTAGAATCGGACCGCCCCAGCCCATAAAGGCATGCAAGCCCCCACATGCTGCGATGACCTCCGGTCCTGGGCGTAGGAAGAGATGGTACGTGTTCGCCAATACGATCTCGCTCCCTGTCGCACGCACTTCGTCGGGCGTCAGGGACTTGACTGTCGCTTGCGTTCCAACCGGCATGAACGCGGGGGTCCGTACCGGCCCGCGACGAGTGTGGAGGACACCGAGACGGGCCTTCGTGGCTGTGTCGCGTGCAATGATGCGGAATCTTCCCTTGCCGTTCATGCCTTTTACATCGATCCTTTCGTCGATCCTCTCGATCGAAAAGTGCCGCTCCTGTTATCTCCCGATCCGGTATACCCTCTCGATCGAGAATCGCACAAGGTGGACGAAGAGGAAGAACGAGCACCATGCCAGAGTCACCGCTTCGCCGGTTGCGGCTGATTCCACGCGGTCTGAACGTGCGTCGGTCGGTACTGGAACTCTTCTACGGTCCACTCGCCCCGGCCTATCCGCTTCTGACCCACCTGCTCTTCGGCGACGCATGGCGAGCTTGGCAGCGTGCTGCGTTGCCCTGGCTTGCCGGTGTGCGAGTCGTTGCTGAGCTTGGAAGTGGGCCAGGTGACCTCGCGGCGGACCTGGCTGGGAAAGGCAAGCGCGTCCTGGCGATCGATCGCTCCCGGACGATGACTCGGCTGGCTCGCCGCCGCATCGCACGCTTCGAGCGCGTGTGGATCGTCTGTGCTGACGCCCGGCGACTACCATTGCGTGACGCTTGCCTCGATGCGGTCGTGACCACCTTTCCGACCGAAGTCTTCCTGACCCACGAGTTGACCAGTGAAGTAGCTCGGGTACTCCGTCCAGGAGGCCTGTACGTTGCGGTCGTTGCCGCACAGCCGCGCTCGTGGCCGTGGTGGATGCGTCTTTTCCGTCGATTTTTCGGTCCGGCTGCTGCCCATGTTCCACTCGACTGTGCGCGGCTTCCTTCCCCACCACCCGTCCCGCTCTTCGCCGAGATGCGTTGGGAAACACGGGACGATGCTACTGGTCGCGTCTGCCTGTGGATCGCTCGGCGCGCGAGTTAGCGTGCGGGAACACTCACGTTTCCCACGGTCCAGTCGATGGCAACGGTTTCGACTCGGTGAGCAGCTCGTCGAGGTCGACGAGATCCGCGAGCGGGTCATCCTTCGTCGGCTCTCGCCGTCCGTTACCGACGGTAGCCGATACGGCGGTTGCCTCCGGGTGCTCGAGAGGCGGGACCATCGGAGAAGCGGGCATGGTCGCAGGTGCCGCAACCTGATCGGGCGCAACCGCACTCGCTGCTTCAGAGACCGTGACCGTCGCCTCGTTCAGCGCCGCCCGCGTCTCTTGAAGTGCGGCATGAGTTTCTTGCTGGACGGAGAGAACTGACGTGGCGACTTCCGTCGTGCTCACCTGAACCTCACGGAATGCCTGCTCGAACTCGCTCGTCAGTTCCTTTGTCGCGTTGCGGAATTCTCGAACTGCTCGTCCCACCGTGGCGGCGATTTCCGGTAATTTGCCAGGACCGAAGAGCACGAGAGCTAAGATCATTATGACGAGCAGCTCGCCAGGTCCCATTCCGAAGAAGTCCATAACTCTTCCTCTTCGCCTTTCCGCGTATGGGTTACCGCACCAGTACCGTGCGATCTCGGTAGCCGAGACAACGAACTCCGCACGAAGTATAACAGGCTCGGGGAGGGGGTCCTGACGGTGAGGTTCCCGCCAGCTTCAGTTGTCGCGCTCGATGGGCGTCTCTTGGCATATCGTCGGGGCGGGATCAGTCGCTATATTGCTGAACTCGGTCGTGCTTTGGCACGTGCGGAAAGCGATTCTTCAGAAGTGCGCTTTCGGCTCGTCGTCAATCGAGTTCCGCCGGATCTGCCGTTGCCGTCGCTTCGGGTCATGACACCACCGCATCATCGATTGGAAACCTGGATCCTCGGCTGCGAACTCGCGTTCCGCAGCATTCGTGTTTACCATGCAACCGATTTCGTCCTACCGCGCCTTCCCCCTTGGATACGCGGTGTCACGACCATCCATGACCTTGCTTTTCTCGATGCACCCGGCGATTTGACTCCCTCCTCTTTCCGCTACTACCGGCAGACTCTAGCGCGGCTCCGAGCGGCGGATCGGATCATCGTGCCGTCTGAGGCCACTGCTCGGCGACTCCAGTTGGTGGTACCAGAGACGAGTGAGCGCATCCGCGTCATCTATCACGGGGTCCACCAATGGGGATCGACTGTGACCGATGCCTGGGAACGATCGAGCCAGATCCTGATGCCGCGGCTCGGCCCTCGGATCGAAGGGCGACCGCTCCTTCTCGCCGTGGGGACGATCGAGCCGCGCAAACGGTACGATCTCTTGCTGAAGGCGTTCTCGCTTCTCCGGCAGGCTGACGTGCAACCTGCTCCGTTGCTGGTGATCGTCGGACAAGAAGGTTGGCAATGCACCAGTACCGTCCAGCAATTCCGCGTTGGAGAGCGCGAAAGAGTCCTGTGTTGGTTGTCGGACATCGATGACGAGGACTTGCATGCGCTCTACTCTGTAGCGTCTGCGCTCATCGTGGCAAGCCGAGACGAAGGTTTCTGCTTGCCAGCAGCCGAGGCGATGGCTCACGGCGTACCCGTCGTTGCTTTCGCTGTCGGCGCACTTCCGGAGATCGTGGGTGATGCTGGACTCTTGATTCGAGAAGAAACGGCGGCGAGCCTCGCGGGGGCACTGGTTCGCTTACTGAGCGATACTGATCTCCGGGCAGAGCTGGCGTACCGGGCTCGCCTTCGAGCACAGCGCTTTAGCTGGGAAGAATCGTGTCGACGCACGCTTGCAGTTTATCAGGAGGTGCTCGCTCGTGACTTCTGATGCATGGCTCGTAGTTGGATTGGGTAATCCAGGCCCGCAATACGCCGGAACCCGACACAACGTGGGGTTTTGGGTGATCGATCGCGTGGCGCAACGTACTAACGTCGTCGGTTTTCAGCGACGATTCGAGGGAGAGTTTGCTGCGGTGCACACTGACCGTGGGTTACTTTTGCTGCTCAAGCCACTGACATTCATGAATCGCAGTGGCGTGGCTGTCGCAGCAGCGGTTCGCTGGTACAAACTTTCCTTGGATCGAATGCTCGTGGTTCACGATGACATGGACTTGCCACTCGGTACATTACGGTTCCGGCAGGGAGGAAGCGCTGCCGGCCACCACGGTGTCGAATCGGTGATTCGCGAACTGGGAAGCGATCGTTTCGGACGTCTTCGGATCGGCATTGGGCGACCGACCCGGCGTGAGGAAGGACGCGACTTCGTGCTGAGTCCATTCCATCCCGACGAGCGACCGCTCGCGGAGCGCATCGCAGCTCTCGCAGCCGAAGCGGTCTTGGTGTGGCACCGGGAAGGCATGACGGTCGCGATGAATCGGTTCAACGGACTCCGTCTGTCTCTCGACGAGAGTGCGGTGCCTCGTTGATCGAGCGTCGCAGGGGAGACTTTGGATCTCCTTCGGAGTATGCGTCTCGACCCATCGGTTTAGGTCCATGCGGGTGCGTCGTGCTCGCCCGTCACCGTCGCGCGCGGCTGGGGATGATCACTGGCAGGTATCCCAAGAAAGACGGAATGACGTACGGCAACAAGGTATCATGACCATGAAAAGGGATGGAGGGCATGATGGACGTCGATCGGGGCCAAACGGAACGAGCGTATCTCATGCTGCTTGTCGGTGACGAGCGTCGGACATCCGATGCTGCACTGGGTATTGCGTTGCGTGGTGCTGGGCATGGATTGCGGATCCACATCATCCAGTTCTTGAAAACAGGGCGCGAGCGGGGAGAGGTTGCCGCAGTTTCTTTCTTGACCGGCGTCACGCTCTCCCAGTACGGCATGATCGATGTCCGGACACGCCCTGAAGAGATCCGCGGCCCAGCAATCTCGCCGGAGCGCTTGCAGGCTGCGCTACGAGAGGCCAGGCAGCATGTAGCACTGCGGGTGACGAACATCCTGATTCTCGACGGTCTTTTGACCCTGGTCGATGAGGGAATGGTCGAGGAGAAGACCATTCTCGAGTTAGTCGAGCGGGCCGCACCCTGGACCGATATCGTCCTGACGGGACGAGCGGCGACACCAGCCCTGCAAGAGGCGGCTGATAGCGTCACGCTTATGCAAACGATCAAATCGCGGGATCATGAGCCGCTGCGACGAGGATTGCACTATTGAGCAGGAGGCACCGGTGCGACGACCGATCCGCGTCTTGATCGCGAAACCTGGCCTGGACGGCCACGACCGTGGTGCGAAGGTCCTAGCACGAGCACTGCGCGATGCGGGAATGGAAGTGATCTACACCGGTCTCTTCCAAACGCCTGAAACGATCGCACGAAGCGCCGTCGATGAGGATGTCGACGTTGTCGGCCTGAGCATCCTCTCGGGCGCACACAATCAACTCGTACCGGAAGTAATGCGAGCGCTGCGGTCCGCTGGGAAAGAGGATGTTCTGGTACTTGTCGGCGGAATCATCCCTGAGGAGGACATTCCCTTTCTCAAGGCACAGGGGGTTGCCGAGGTTTTCGGTCCCGGTACGCCGCTTGCAGAAATCATTCGCTTCATCGAAACGCATGTTGGTGAGCCGGTGAGGGGCGCGTGAGTCGAGATGTCCCAGGATTTGAGGAGCTTGCTCGAAGGCGTTCGGAATCGAGATCGTTCCTCCTTGGCGCGTGCACTCTCCCTGTTGGAGCGTCAACCTGATCGGGGGCAGATCCCTCTCCTCGAGCGTAGCGGACACGCGACGGTCATCGCGGTCGCTGGACCGCCGGGAGCGGGCAAGAGTACGCTGTTGGGTCGAGTGGCCGCTGAGATGAGCATGAGGGATATGTCGGTCGCCGTCCTCGCCTTCGATCCGGTCAGCCCGTGTTCCGGAGGCGCCCTCCTCGGCGATCGGATCCGCATGCTCGATGCCGCAGAGCACCCCAACGTCTACGTGCGTTCCGTCGCTGCGCGCGATCCGGCCGGTTCTCCTGTTCTCCCTGCGCTCCTCGCTGTCCTCGATCTTTATGGATTCGACGTCGTCTTTCTCGAGGCGGTCGGTGCCGGGCAGGAGGCTTCGCCGCTCCTCCTCGCCGCGGATCTCGCTCTCCTCGTACTCGTCCCCGGGCTCGGCGATAGCGTGCAGACGTTGAAGGCAGGCGTTCTCGAGATCGCAGACCTTATCGTGATCAACAAATCGGATCGTCCTGGTGCAGCTGAACTCGTTCGCGACCTTTCGGCGTACTACCGGCTCCTCACCGGGACGAGTCACCCTGTTCCACCCATCTTGCAGACGGTCGCGAGCGAAGGCCAGGGAATCACAGCGGTGGTCGAGACGATCGCTGAACTCCGAGATCGCTATGCCGCGAGTGGCATCCTCGAAGATCGGCGGCGCCGTGCTGCCACTCGTCTGTGGCAGCACTCTCTCCGCACGCGCTGTCTGCGCATCATCGACGAAGTGCTGAACGACGGATCCACATCGGTCGACGGCGCTCATGGCGCGAGCACTCGTGAGCGACAGCTTTACCGGAAACTCGCCGAGCGGTTCGCCCTCCTCGCCGCCTCGTCGGATGATTCTCGCTGACTCCGTTGACCAGCACAGCGATTCGCGATCTTGGCTGCAGCTGCTCCGGCCCCGACACCATTGTCGATATTGACGACGACCAAGCCGGGAGCACAAGACTGCAGCATGCTGTACAACGCCGCTTGCCCTTGTCCTCCGATACCGTACCCGACCGGGGTCGGTAGCCCAATCACCGGGACGGACACGAGTCCAGCGACCACACTCGGCAGAACCCCGTCCATGCCAGCGGCGACGATCAGCACATCGGCATCCCATTCGCTGACCAGATCGCGTAGCGCAGGTACCAAACGATGCAAACCAGCGACGCCGACATCGTAGACGATACGAACGAGACAACCCAGTTCCTCCGCCACGAGCTGCGCTTCTTCAGCCGCCGGTCGATCAGCCGCTCCAGCCGTCAAGATGCCCACCCGTCCACCCGTGGGCTGGACAACGCACTCGTCTCGCCTGAGAACGATTGTCCGCTTCGAAGGTGACGTGCGTACCGATACCGAGGCGAACCGGGTGCAGATGGCCTCATACTGGACTGGTTGTACCCGGCTGACGAGCACTCGACCCTCTCGTTCCAGCAAGAGGTCGATGGCAGCGAGAAGTTGCTCCATCGTTTTGCCCTCGGCGAGGACGATTTCCGGCACGCCGGTTCGCCGGGCTCGCACGGGGTCCACCCACACGCCTGGATTCGTCCGACCCGATAGCTCTTCGCCCTCGAGAGCAGCCCGAAGATCCTGAAACGGATCGCTCTTCCATGCTCCCGTCATGCCGCAGACTCCGCACCACTCAAGACGTTCGCGATGAGCGAACCGATGTCCGGTCGTGAAACACCGTTCCGCCGCAGGAGGAGAAAATACTCGATGTTGCCTTCTGCACCGGCGATCGGGGAGCGAATCAGGCCCTCGACAGAGAAGCCCAGCTCCAGAGCTGTCGCTGTGACTCGCTCGAGCACTTCGCGGTGCACAGCGAGGTCACGTACAACGCCCCCTTTCCCTACCTTACCGCGTCCGGCTTCGAACTGCGGCTTCACGAGAGCGATGACCCGACCACCCGGAGCGAGTACTTTCCATGCGGCCGGCAAGACGAGGCGCAGCGAAATGAACGAGACATCGATCGTAACGAGATCGATCGGTTCCGGCAACGTTTCGAGGTAACGAACGTTTGTCCGTTCCATCACCACCACTCGTGGATCATGACGCAATCGGTAATGGAGCTGTCCCCGACCGACATCGATCGCATACACCCGCCGCGCACCGTGCTGTAAAAGCACGTCGGTGAAGCCACCAGTCGATGCGCCGAAATCGGCACACACGAGCCCGTTGACATCGATTCCAAACGAGCGCAGCGCATGCTCCAGCTTCTCCCCACCACGGCTGACATAGCGCGGCGGCTCCAAAATCCTCAGCTCAGCATCCGCTGGCAGCAACTCCCCGGCCTTTTCGACTCGCTGGTCGCCCAGCCACACCCTACCAGCCATGATCAAAGCGCGAGCCTGACTCCGCGTCGCCACCAGTCCGCGGGACACGAGGAGGTCATCGGCTCTGACACGATGCTTGGTCATCATTCGACTCAGGTGAATCGCTCCAGCTGCGCAGCACGACTGTGCTGGAAGTAGCAAACGGCGAGCGCCAGAGCATCGGCTGCATCGTCAGGCTGCGGAAGTACAGGCAACTGCAACAAGAGACGAACCATCTCCTGCATTTCGCGCTTTCCCGCTCGCCCATATCCACCCACCGCCTGCTTGACCTGTGCGGGAGTGTACTCGACAACAGGAAGAGCACGCTGTCCGCACAGGAGCAAGACGATTCCTCGAGCTTGTCCCACAGCCAGCGCGGTCGTCACGTTTCGAGCAAAGAAAAGTTGTTCTAATGCGACGACATCGGGTTGCCAGCGCTCCAACAGTTGAGCGAGTTCGTCATACAGAACGACCAGCCGCCGTTCTATCGGTAAGTGGGCCGGGGTGCTCACCACACCGAAGGCCAGCGCTCGCAGCGGTTCGTCTCCTTCGACCACACCGTAACCCAACAACGCCATTCCGGGATCGACCCCTAGGACACGCACACTCGCCTCACTCGTTTCGTCAGAGCTGCCGTTTCCAGCATTTCGAACACACCAACCGGTACGGATCGTCGAGAATCGCTTGAAAGCATAGCCAAAGTGCAGTATACTCCCGATTGGAACGCACGCATGATCGCCTCGCGCAACTGAACGGAAGGGACAGCGAGTGAAAGGCGGACGAGATTCGCCATGACCGCTCGCCGGGAAACGGCCCACGACGTCTTGATTGCATGACCCGAGAAGAACGTCGATACGGTGCCGACTGGTGAGTGGGGGTTGAAGCATGGATTCCATGGATCTGCATGCCGTGGACGGAACGAGCGATTCCTTCTTCCTCGCTGACGATGTGTTTCCCTCACTGACCGATTTGGACGAGCTTTCCACAGACGAAACTTCGAGGCCGAACGAGAGCGAAGATCTCCTTCCCTCACGACACTCACGCCTCCAGCGACGATTGCGCGATAACCTCGAACGTTTTGACGACGACGGTCTCAGCACCAGCGATACTGTTCGCCTCTATCTCCAAGAGATCGGTGAAACAGCGCTTCTGACCCCCCAAGAGGAAGTCTGGCTCGCTCAACGCATCGAACGCGGCAAGATCGCCAAAGCTCGGCTCGAGCGGGGAGACTACGAGTCGGAAGACGAACGACTCGCCCTCGTCGCAGATAAGGAAGACGGCGAACGTGCCCGCGCTCATTTGATCCAAGCCAATCTGCGGCTGGTGGTCAGCGTCGCCAAGAAATATGTCGGACGTGGTCTCTCTTTTCTCGACCTCATTCAAGAGGGAAATATCGGCCTGATGAAGGCGACCGAGAAGTTCGACTACAAGAGAGGCTACAAGTTTTCCACCTATGCGACGTGGTGGATCAGACAAGCGATCACGCGGGCGATTTCCGATCAGAGTCGGACTATCCGCCTGCCCGTCCATGTCGGCGAGACTATCAACCGAATCAAGAAGATGAGCCACCGCCTCCAACAGATCCTCGAACGCGAACCGACCCAGTTGGAGGTTGCTCGTGCCCTCGATATGCCGGAAGAAAAGATCCGCCAGATCCTCGAAGCGGCACGCCTCCCCGTCTCGCTGGAAGCGCCGATCGGTCAAGACGGTGACGCATTCTTGGGCGACTTCATCGAGGACGAGACACAGCCAGCCCCATTGGAAATCGCTTCCCAACAACTCCTTCGCCAACAACTCGAAGAAGCGTTGAGTCGGCTCACCGAGCGCGAACGCCGCATCATCATCCTGCGATACGGTCTCGAAGACGGACAGTTCCGTACCCTCGAGGAAGTCGGCCGCGAGTTCGGTATCACCCGTGAGCGAATCCGGCAGATCGAAGCGAAGGCTCTGCGCAAGCTTCGCCACCCGAGCTGCAGTCGTTTCTTGCGAGGCTATCTGGACTGATCGTCACGCTTTTCTGCTATCCTCCTTTCTGTCGGTTGCCGACAGAAAGGAGGGTTTTGTGCTGACGATCGAGTTTTGGTCCGATATCCAATGCCCGTGGAGTTACGTCGTTTCACTGCGTCTGCGCCGAGCGCTGCGCGCCTCCCGTCGCCCGTTCCGCGTTCTCTGGCGCTACTGGCCTCTCGAGCTCGTCAACCAACGTGCCAGCCCGCGTTGGCTCCTGGAAGCCGAACGCGCGATTCTCGCCCGCTGCGAGCCGGAGGCGTTCGCCCCGTGGCGACGGGACGATTATCCCTCCACTTTCCTTCCCGCAATGGCCCTAGCCGCCGCTGCACGCCAGCAGGACCCCGATTTCGCCGACACCGTCGATCGAGCCGTGAGAGAAGCGTTCTTCCTCGACCAGTGCAATGTCGCCGTCCTACCCGAACTCATCGACACACTCGACCGAAAGGGAATCGTCACCGATCGACTGCAAGACGCGTTCTGGTCCGGCATAGGTTGGCGCGAACTCTGGAAGGACTGGCAAGAGAGTCACTCCCGCGCGATACAAGGGAGCCCGCATCTCTTCGTGGTCGAGCGAGGGACGAACGTTCATAGCCCAGGATTGCAAGAAGGCACCACGCCGCTCGGACTGCCGTTGCTGCTTCAAGATGATCCGGGTTTTGTCGAAGAGTGGCTCGACCAACTCGGACGATTCGACGGAGACTCACCCGGCGGATACTGACCGAAGATCAATACGACATTGTGTCCGCCGAAACCGAAAGCATTGCTCATGACGTAGCGTAGGCGCCCTTTCCGTGGTGCATTCGGCACATAATCGAGGTCGCAGTCCGGGTCTGGTTCCAAGAGGTGCCAGGTCGGTGGGATGACTTGATGCACCAAAGCGAGTACCGAGATCGCTGCTTCCAGGGCACCAGCTGCACCTAAGAGGTGTCCAGTCAGTGCTTTCGTCGAACTGACAGGTGGAACGGCCTTCTGTCCACCGAAAAATTGCTTCAACGCTGCTGTTTCCGCTGCATCGTTCAGCGGCGTACTCGTCCCGTGTGCATTGATGTAGTCGATGTCTCGGGTCGAAAGCCCGGCATCCTCCAAAGCCTGACGCATGGCTGCCACTGCGCCGCGCCCATCAGTACAGGGCTGCACGATGTGATAGGCATCCGCCGTGGTTCCATAACCAACGACCTCGGCGAGAATCGGAGCACCGCGCCCACGCGCAAGATCTTCAGCTTCGAGCACCAAAATGGCTGCTCCTTCAGCGATCACGAAACCATCGCGCGTACGATCGAACGGGCGGCTCGCGGTCTCGGGCTCGTCGTTGCGACGCGACAACGCCTGCAAGGCAGCGAACCCCGCTACGACGGTTCGTGTCAACGGTGCCTCGCTCCCACCAGCCAAAGCGATATCAGCGCGGCCGCTCCGAATCATGCGAGCAGCCTCACCGATGGCATTGGCACCGCTCGCACACGCTGACAGCGTCGCAAAATTGGGTCCGGTTGCACCGATAGAGATCGCAGTCACCCCTCCGGCCATATCTGCGAGGAACATCGGAATGAGAAACGGGCTGACTTTCCCCGCACCACGTGTCCGCAATGTCTCGACCCCAGCTTCGAACGTCTCTACTCCACCGAGCGCCGATCCGATCAAGACTGCTGTGCGCTCCGCCAGTGCAGGCGTCAAGTCGAGACGAGCAGCAACCAGAGCCTCTCGCGCCGCAGCGACTGCAAACTGCACGAAGCGATCCGTACGCCTGACGTCCTTTGCGGGTAAGTACTGCTCCGGTGCGAACCCTCTGACCTCTCCCGCGATCCGACTAGGCAAATCATCCGCCGGTACCCGAGTGAGTCGCGACGTACCGGAGTGTCCTTCCATGAGCGCCCGCCACACGGTCGTCGGATCGTTTCCGATCGGCGTGATCATCCCGATCCCAGTCACTACGACGCGACGCATCTCAGTTTCCTTTCCCGCGGACTTCGTCCCAATTCAACGACCGCGGCGGACGTCGGTTCTGGAGAGCCGCTACGAGATTCTCTGCCGCCAACTCGGCCATACGCGCACGCGTCGTCTCGCTCGCACTCGCGATGTGCGGCGTGACGATCACATTCGGACACTGCAGAAGCGGATGATCGGCTGGCAATGGTTCGGGATCGGTGACATCCAAACCTGCTCCCCAGAGATGACCCGTTCGAAGAGCTTCTACCAGGGCCTCGGTATCGACGACGGGACCACGCGCCGTATTGATGAGGATCGACCGAGGTTTCATCAATGCGAGTTCTCGCGCGCCGATCAGCTTTCTAGTTTCTGGTGTCAAGGGCACGTGCAGTGTCACGACGTCGCTTTCGCCCAGAAGCTGCTCGAGGGGGACAAACGTCGCCCCGAGATCTCGCTCGACCTCCGATGACTGCCGGGTCTGGTCCGTGTACAACACCCGCATGCCGAATCCGCGGGCTCGACGAGCAACTGCACGGCCGATCCGTCCGAAACCGATGATCCCCAGCGTTGCACCCGAGAGGTCGCGCCCGAGGAAGCCGAGTGGTTCCCACGTCCTCCAGGTACCGGCTCGAACGCTTTCAGCTGCCTCGCAGACGCGCCGTGCGACGGCAAGCATCAGCGCCCACGTAAAATCAGCTGTCGTTTCCGTCAAAACATCCGGGGTAATGCAGACGATGACACCCTTTCTCGTACACGCATCGACGTCGATATTGTCAAAGCCGACCGCCATATTGCTTACCACTTTGACGGTCGGTAAGGCGTCGAGCAGTGCTTCGTCGATGCGTTCCGTCAAAAGCGTCAACAATCCATCGGCACCGCGCGCGAATTCGACCAGTTCCTCTCGACTCGGTGGAAGGTCTCCAGGCCAAATACGATACTCTAGGCCAGCTCGATCGAGAACACGCAGTCCAGCCTCGGGAATCCGCCTCGTTACGACCGCTCGCACGCTCAACCCTCTCTCCTCGTATCCACGATCCCGACTCGACCTGCGCGCATTCTATCGCTCATACCACAAAGCCGGAACTCGTACCCCATCCAGACGCTGCAACACTGACTGTCTGCGAGCAGAGCCCCTGCACGGAAACACGAAACGGCAACAAACGAAGCCACCCCAGTAATGGGGTGGCTTGGTCATCCGGCTCCCCGAGCAGGATTCGAACCTGCAACCTTGCGGTTAACAGCCGCCTGCTCTACCGTTGAGCTATCGGGGACCGTTCTTCGTTTGTCACAAGCGCATTTTGCCACAAGTGCCGACACACCGTCAAGGCAACGTGCCCTCACAGTCGAGCTGATTGCCACGCTACGGTCCCACACGCATCGGCAAAACCTTCTCGTGGTACACTGCCCCCGGCTGAGTGCGCAGCTATTCCGGAAGGACGAGCGACGATGCTGGTCTTGACGCGACGCGACGTGCAAGAACTCGTGCCGATGTCGAGAGCGATAGAACTCGTCAAGCAGGCCTTCCGCGATCTCTCCCTCGGTCGAGCGCAGTCACCGCTCCGGATACCGCTCGAGGTCGGGGAACACAACGGTACCGTCCTCTTTATGCCAGCTTTTGTCCCCTCGACCGGTGGACTCGGCTTGAAGGTCGTCTCGGTTTTTCCGGATAACCCGCGCTTGCATGACAAGCCGACCATTCACGCGGCGGTTCTCACCGTCGACCCGATCACGGGCGAACCGAGCGCATTGCTCGATGGCACCTATCTCACTGCTCTTCGTACCGGAGCCGCCTCCGGAGCCGCTACCGACCTACTGGCGCGCCAAGACGCCGAAACGCTTCTCGTCATCGGTGCCGGCGCACAGGGTCCGACGCAGGCATGGGCGGTCCTGACTGTGCGACCGATTCGAAAAGTCTATGTTTACGATCGCAACCAGGAAGCCGCTGCAACCTTCGGTGACCGTCTTCGCCAGCTCATGCCGGAGTGTCGAGCCGAGGTCATTCCGATCGAAGATCCGCTCACGGTCTTACCCCGCGTCGACGTCATCTGTACCGCCACGACAGCTCGAGAACCGCTCTTTCCTGACGAACTGGTCCCAGCAGGCGTCCATATCAATGCGATCGGTGCCTTTACCCCCGAGATGCAGGAGATCCCACCCGAGACAGTGGCTCGGGCCTACGTGGTGGTCGACGCGCTGAGCGCGGCGCTCGCCGAGGCAGGCGACCTGATCAAGCCACTTCGCGCCGGTCTCATCGACGAAGAGCACATTCGGACCGAACTCGGTCAGATCGTCGCCGGGCAGAGACCAGGCCGGACATCGCCGGAGCAAATCACCCTTTTCAAATCAGTGGGGAACGCCGTTCAGGATTTGGCAGTCGCCGCCGAAGCCGTGGGCCAGGCTGTTGCGAGAGGGCGTGGGCTCACGATCTCATTGTGAGTAACGCGAGAAGCAAGATCGCCGTCATCGACGGCGATCTTGGACTCAGCGAAGGATGAATCAGCGTCCTACGCCGAGTGGTTCTCCTGCCGCGATCGGGCAAACTCCTGCGCGACAGCGTCGCTCGGTGATATGTTCGATGAACTCGTCCCGGAAGCGCTCCAGCATACCGAGCAGCGGCATCGGTGCAACTTGGCCGAGACCGCACAACGAGAGCTCGATGATGTGCTTACTGGCATACTGGATGCTGTCCAAATCCTGTGGTCGGCCGAATCCATGCCGGATGCGATCCAGGATCTCGACCAATGCCGGTGTTCCGAGCCGGCAGGGTGTGCACTTGCCACACGACTCGTTACGACTGAACGCGACGAGATAGCGGGCGAAATCGACCGCGCAGACGGACTCGTCGAAGACGACGAATCCCCCCGACCCGACCATCGCTCCGAGCGGTGTGAGTGCCTCGAAGTCGAGGGGTACGTCCAGCTCGTCCTCGCGCAGAGGCCCCGCTGACACGCCGCCAGTCTGAATTCCCTTGAAGCGATAGCCTTCGCGCAGGCCGCCGAACACATCGAAAACGAGTTCACGCATCGACAGCCCGAACTCGATCTCGGCGACGCCCAGATATTTGACGGGTCCCTGCATGGTGACGAGTTTGGTCCCAGTGCTTTCCTTGGTGCCCAAGGAAGCGTACCAAGAGCCACCATTCCGGATGATCGCTGGAATCGAGGCGAACGTCTCGGTATTGTTCAACACAGTCGGACGACGCCAGAGTCCTTCTTCCACGGAGCGGGGTGGCTTGGTTCGCGGCTGCCCCCGCTGGCCCATGATCGCGTACATCAAGGCTGAACCTTCGCCACAGATGTACGCACCTCCTCCCGTGCGGACCCGCACGTGGCAGGAGAAGCCGCTTCCCAAGATGTCGTCACCGAGCAACCCCAATTCGTACGCTTGCTCGACAGCACGCTGAAAGCGCTGAAGCGCAAGGGCATGTTCGCCGCCGATGTAGTTGTAACCGTAGGGTGTCTCGAGAGCGTAACAGCCGATCAGTAACCCCTCCAGTACGAGATGCGGGTTCGATTCGAGGAGGCGTCGATCCTTGAAGACGTTCGGTTCTCCCTCATGACTGTTCACGACCACAAACTTCGGTCGCGCAGGTGTGCGGCGCCCGCTCTCCCATTTGATACCGGTCGGGAACCCGGCTCCACCCCGGCCACGCAGGTTCGACGCCTTGACTTCGGCGATGACTTCCTCCGGCGTCATCTCGAAGAGTGCCTTGAGGAAAGCACGGTAGCCACCGATCGCAATATAGTCCTCGATCGATTCCGGATCGATGATGCCCGCATGTTCGAGGAGCAGCCTGCGCTGGCGTCGAAGAAACGGATGCTCGGTAATCGGCGGAATACCTTGCCACGCTTCGGCAGCTCGGACTCCAAGCGCCCAGTCTGGCCGCAGATCGCCACGACGGAGCGCGTCCAGGAGTTCAGGGACACGGTCTGTCGTCATCCAGCCGTAGACGATCGGCGGTTGCCCGGGGAGTTTGACTTCGACGAACGGCTCGGCAAAGCACCATCCGGCACAGCCGACCTGCCTCAGCACCGCAGGGATATGTCCCTCGGAGAGGTGCAGCGACAAGTTCCGGTAGGTCTCCAGCGCCCCCTTCGCGATGCTGCACCCGCTTACCCCCACCGAAATCACCCACTGGTCTTCCGACCACAGCCGCTCCCACCGCGCCTGTGCCTGCGCTGCGTACTGCTCGAACGCAGCCCGATCACTCAAGCGTTTCATCGTTTCCCCCTACCGCTCGGCGCGCGCGAAGCTCCTCGAAGAGCTCCCGCAAGCGATTCTCATCGAGCTGTCCGATGTACTCGTGATGATCGAGTTGAGCAACGGGCGCCAAGTCACACGCCCCTAAGCATCCATTGAAAATGTGCACAGTCAAAAGACCGTCGGGAGTCGTTCCATCCTCAGCGAGACGGTATTCGGTCCGCAACGCGTCGACGACCTTTTGTGACCCAGCGATATAGCATGCGGCACCATGACAGAGCCACAGGAAATGCTCACCCGGTGGTTCGGTGCGAAAATCTGCGTAGAAGGTGAGTAGCCCATAGACCCGATTGATCGTCACGCCCAGATGCTCAGCAATGAGTTGCGCGGCCTGCGGCGGTACCCACCCGTACAGATGCTGTGCTTCCTGGCAAGCACCGACGACCAGCTCCTGCGCCTCCTGGTGGTCTCGAGGGCGATACCGTTCCTCGAGGATACGTCGGAGTGGCTGGAGATCGATCTCCCGGCGAGCCGTTTCCCGTTCCTCCATCACCCGATCCTCTCGCTCATCCGGGGCCAGTATACGCAGACGCGCTAGTATCCAGCGAGTCAGGCTATACTCACTCTCGAACTGGAGGAACTCCGCATGTTCTGGTTGGACCGACTCGTCGAAGAGCGTATCCGCGAAGCACAAGAAGCTGGTGCCTTCCGCAGTTTGACTGGTGAGGGACGCCCCCTTCCACCTGACGACGGCGGTCCCAGCGAAGTATGGGCCGCGTATCGGATCCTGAAGAAGAATGGGCTCCTTCCCGATTGGTTACAGCTGCGGAAGGAAATCTACGCAGAGCGTGCACTGGTTCGGCAGGCGTGGGACGAGTACTGGCGAGCGGTGGAAGAATGCGATCGAAACGACCCCGGGCACATCGCCATCCTGCATCGCTTGGCTTGGCGTTACCGGGAACTGGCTCGCGCCATCAACAAGAAGATCGATCTGCACAATCTTCGTTGTCCATCATTGGGGCATGAACTCATACGCTTTCCCGAGGACATGATCGAACGCGAGTGGCATCGTCGCGGGGAATCCCCACCCTGAGGCTGGCTCATCGACTTCGGTCGTGACCGGAGTAACCGAATAACCGTTGGAAATCACCATCGAAGTGTTCGAGAAAAGTCCGGATCTCCTCGACATCACGTTCGGTTACGGGTTCCCTATTCGAACGAGCTGAGGTCGCCGCTAACTCTTCTTCCCCGATGACCGCGGCGATCAAGCTGGTGACGCCACAGGAGTGACAGGTCAGCCGGAACGCCCATGTCGTACGAGAGCGTCCCAGGGCCTGCAGGTCCTCTGGGACGAATCGTTGGCCACAGACTGCGCAGCGTTCGACCAAATTGAGTACGATCGCTCGCACACGTTCCCAGCGCGGATCCATGCCTCTCCTACTTCTTGTCCAGGTCATCGAGATCGAGCGACTCGATGACTTCCCGGAAAACCGACAAGTCTGCCTCGGAGATCGATTCTTCTGATTCGACACGCTCGATTTCCGGCGGCTCGAATTCCGCTTCGCTCTCCGACTCCTCTTCACTCTCCAAACGGACACCCGCGCGATCCATCACCGACTCATCGACGTAAATCGGCACCTTAGCGCGGACCGCCAGAGCGATCGCATCACTCGGTCGACTGTCGATCTCGATACGCCGACCATTGACCGTGAGGACGATCCGGGCATAAAAGATCTCCTGAGCGAGATCCGTGACCGCTACCTCCCGGATCTCCGCCCCGAGTTCAGCGATGATCGTACGCAGGAGGTCATACGGCAGCGGGCGGGCAGGCGTCATGCCCTGGATCGCCATCGCGATCGCCTCGGCCTCGAACGGGCCGATCCAGATCGGGAGGTGCCGATCCCCATGGACCTCCTTCAGGAGCACGACCCGATGTTGTGTCACCAAGCTGACGCGGATGCTATCGACAACCGTCTCGATCATACCCTGCACCTTCCTCTGGCACGCTCACGTTTTCGTACAGGGCCCCTCCCGCCTCGCCCACACGTTGTGCTCCTCGCGTCATCACCATTCTACACTTCTGGGCCGGTCACTCCAAGGCGTAGGCTGGTGTGCCCAAAAGTTTCGCCTCATCCGGCGGCCAGTACGTGAGCCACGCCTTCCCGATGATCGACGACATCGGTACCGCACCGAACACACGCGAGTCACTGCTGTTGTTCCGGTTGTCGCCCATCACGAACACGTGCCCGGGCTCTACCACGTACTCGTGGCTCAGCGCCATTCCTCGCCACATCGTCGGTTCGGTCAGATAGGGCTCGATGAGACGCTTCCCATCGATGTAGACAGCCCCGTCTCGAATTTCGACGTGTTCCCCAGGCAAGGCGATGATCCGCTTGACATACGGCTCGCTTCCTCCGTTCGGGGGTCGAAAAACGACGATATCGCCGCGCTTCGGCTGACCGAATGGGTACCAGACCCAATCCTGGTCGATTTGTACTCCCGGCACAGCTGCCAGCCACCGACCGAGCGGAATTCCCATGTACGCACGCCGGTTGACGATGAGCATCTCCCCGTTGTGCAGCGTCGGCTCCATACTGGAGCCATCCACGCGATAGTTCAGGATGAGTCCTCGGATAGCGACGAACAGAACGAGCGCGATCAGGAGTGTTTCGGCAAGATCCCACGCAAATGATCGCCGACGCGCCGCCTCTTTCGCCTTCCCCACCAGCTCACGCTCACCCTCGAGATCCCTCATCGCACCCGGCTCCGAATCTCATCGGTAACCATCCGGACGCCGATTATATCCAGTGAAGAGCATGCGGACGCACCAGGAGGAACAGCCCCCACTCGGTTAGGGTTCGTTGATCGTCCCACGTGATCGGATCCTGAGGGAATTCGGCCACAGCGGAATGCGTACCGTTTCCCTCGCCCAAGACGAGCGATTGGGTGCCATGAAAGTCATGCAGGCGAGTGATGATCCCACTGTCCGCGAACTCCAACACATTGCTTTCGAGTGAGAAGCGCCGCTTCCCGCCACACTGTGTCATCCAGCCATCCCCGGAGGTCGACGCCTTCTTCGTCGAACCGTCTGTCTGTTGTCTCGTACTCGAGTTCGTAACCGGAGAAGACCTCGAGCACCATCCCGCACGCACCGGCCAACCCGTTATCGAGTCACTCCTCAGAGACTGGGCGCTCCGGTTACACGATCATTTCTCGTTTCCTCGATATTCAGCAACCACAACCGATCGTGTTTCGTCATCTCAAGCCATCGAACATCATGCTCCGACCGGACGATACGCTGTGTCTCATCGATTTCGGCGTCGGTCGACTGTTCTATCGACTCTGCCGCGGTACTGTAGCCAATACACTCGGCTACGCACCTCCCGAACGATACCGCGTGAATCGATGATCCACGCGATGACCTCTCTGCACTGTGAGCTCCGCTCGATCACGGAGCAACAGGAGTAACCCCCACCCATTCGCCCTTCTCGCTCTCCCAGACCTCTGCCCGGTCGGTTCAATCCCAAACTCACCACGGCATGAGAGAAGATCATGCTCGGCGCACCGGCCTACGATCCTAGCCTGTGTCCCTCCAATGCCGGAGCGATAGCCGCAGAGTGGCGCGCTCTGCCGACACAACCCCTCGTCGTCCTTCGGTAACAGCGGGTCGCCAGAGCGATCCCGCGAGTCGAGCACCGACCCAAGAAAGATCGATTCTCTGGTCCTTTTAGACCGGCGACGAAGTGCGTGGATCAGCCGTCCCGGAGAACTCGCTCATCATCGCCAGTTCGTACGATGGAACACTGGACGCACTCAAGCGCGATTCGGGTACCCTCCGTTGGAGTTTTCCAACTTGGAAGAGTTATCGCCATCATGCCGTGTCTGACCCGAGGGCTCATCGTCTTCGGCTCTGACGACGGCGCCGTGTATGCAGTCGGAACTCGCACCGGTCGCCTCGCCCGGCGTTACCGTACCGCTGGCCCACTTCGTGCCCCCTGCCGTCACTGGTGCGCTCGTCGTCATCGGTAGCGATGACAAATGTCTCTATGTCCTTGCCGCTGTTTCTAAAGACGTGATCTAGCGTCGATACCGTCGTCATCCTGCCCGCGCGACACCGGTCGCCCGCACCGACGCCACAGAGGGGGCCTCAGACGACGGCATCGTGGTCAACTCACGCTTGGTGGATGGTCGCCCTTTCTGGCGCTTGCGGGTACTCGGTCCGGTACGAATCGCCCAAATGCTGACGACGAGCGAATCGTCCTCGCTTGGCTCGACGGCACAGTGACGTGCCTGGATAGGATGACACATCCTCTGGAGACGCTGCTTCGAGCAACCCTTTGTGGCATCCCCGATCTGATGGTCGAACTGCTGATACCCGACAGCAATGCTAGACCGATCTATGCCTGCCATTCCGACACTGGTCCCGTGATCGAGAAAGGCGCCGACCCAGCGCGGATCGCGAGCACACTAGTCGTCGCGGATTCCACTGAATGATCGCGAACGGGGCGGGTACGCTCACCCAGCTCGCAGCAGATGGACAGATGAGTGAGGCGATCGACCTCGACGCTCCCTGTGTGGCGACACCACTCGTGCATCGAGGTACCGCATAACTCGGAAGCCTGGATGGTCGGGGCTCAGCCATAGCGCTCGCACCGGATTCGAGGCGGAACGAGGCATGCTCCGCGTGATGGTTCATGTCCTGAATGACGACCCGTTCGTCGCCGAAGTCGATAAACTCTCTGATCCACAGCACCAGTGCGTGTTTCTACGGAAGCCTCGGCGACACGACGGCAAACGCCCGACCACCGCTGAGGGAGTGACCACAGTGCTCTACCCGTGGCATCGCATCACATTCATCGATCTTCTCCACGAGGAGAGCAACCAGCGTCCAAGTCAGCTCCTTACCGTCTTTCGCGACGAGCACTGAGATGCGCTCACGAACGCGGCTCGTCTCCCGAAACCTCGGCAGTCGCTTCGCGCGTTGCTGTCCGGAACTCTCGGATCGTGCGTCCGATGGCACTACCGATCTCCGGTAGCCGACCAGCGCCGAAAACGACGAGCACGATCAGCAGGACGAGCAGGAGTTCCTGCCAGCCGAACGAGGGGAGCAAAAGCGGATACACCGAATGCCTCCAGTCATCTGCGCCAAGCACGCAATGCTGAGTATAGGCGAAAGGACGAGAGGACGCTACCCCGCGATCCGATACCAGCGCGGGAGCTGCCGTAGATGATCTTCGGGTCGAACGAGGGGTGCAGCATCGACACCGCCGATACGATCACTCATCAGGAAGCAATAACGGGGGTAATACAGGACGATCGCTGGCACGTATTCGGCAAAAAGTCTCTGAAACTCGACGTAAAGCGAACGCCGTTCGCCCTGATCGGATACCTGTCTAGCCTTCTCGAGAAGCACATCGACTGTGCGACTCCGGAAACCCGTGATGTTAGCCCCTTCCTCGGCTTGCGAGGAATGCCAAAACTCGAACATGTCCGGATCACCGGTCAAGGACATCCATCCGAACACAGCAGCAGTGTACTCGCGATTCAACAGTTGTCGCTGGAGTGTCGCCGCAGCCACCGGCTGAACCGTGACGCTGATACCGATTTCCGCCAGTTGCTGCGCCACTGCCTGCGCCACAGCCACTCGTTGCGGATCATCGACATTCGTCAGTAGCGTAAAGCGAAAGGTCAACCCTTCCTTGTCTAAGACCCCATCACCGTTACGATCTGCCCACCCTGCCTCTCGAAGGAGGCTCAGTGCTGCCGCACGATCGAATCGGTACTCCTGTGTTTGATAAGCCCATGAAGCTGGGGGAATCGGCCCATTTCCTGGTTCAGCCCAATTGTTGAGTACGTCGCGAACTATCTGGACACGATCGATCGCCAGAGACAACGCCTGACGGACTCGGACGTCGGCGAAAAACTGCGCCTGACCATTTAGAAAGAGCGCTGTATACCCAGCGAGTAATGGAGCGTAGATGCGAGCGCGAGAACCCACCAACAGTGGGTCACCGAGCGCTCCCCAAGGCACCAGATCGACCGCATCCAGATCACCGCGCCGAAAGGCAGCCAGGGCCTCGTCGACCGATTCGAAGAAGTGCAACTCCACCCGCTCGAAGACAGGAGTCGGCCTCCGGTAAGACTCGTGCCGAGCGAGTTCGATCACTCCCCGGTCGCGATCGACCTGAACAACGCGGTACGGTCCACTCCCGATCGGTTGTGACTCAAAGCCGCTCCGTGGTAAGTCGCTCACCACCGTCTCCGCCAGCACATGTTCCGGCAGGATCGGCAGCGAGAGGTAGGTCGGAAATGGGGCATACGGCTCGGGCAGACGAAAACGGATCGATGCAGCATCGACGATCTCGACGGTCACCGTTCGCCAGAAATTCGCTAACGTCTCGTTCCCTGGAAAATCGGGGTCCTGGAGGAGGCGTATCGTGAAGAGGACATCGCGGGCAGTGACCGGTTCACCATCATGCCACTGGGCATCCGGCCGAAGGAAGAAGGTATATTCCAATCCATTCTCACTCACTGTCCAACGCTCCGCCAACGCCGGCTGCGGTACTCCGCTCCCGTCCACCCAGACCAGCCCCTCGAACACGAGCACGCTCACCGCCGCCTCCGCCGTCGACTCGGCGAGCAACGGATTGAGCGTCCCGATCCGGCCGATGATTCCCTCACGAAACGTCCCGCCCTCGACCCGAGCCGGCTCAGCCGAGGGACTCGAGAAGAACGACTCATTCCTGACCGGTGTTATGCTCGAAGCGGTGCGAGGGGGTGCACGAAATTGCCAGAGAGCGATCATGCCGCTGACCAGGACGAGGAGCAGCGAACTCGCCAGCCAGAGCACCCACCAGCGCACTCGGCGTGATCGCAGGAGTGACGTGCGTCCCCGAACGGTCGTCAATCGGGTGACCCTTCGCCAAGTCAGCCTAGAGCAGCCACTGCCCCAAGAGGGAGAGAACGACGAAAATGGCCGCAACACCGATCGTCAGTTGGAACAGCGTCTTCTCCAGGCCTCGCCGCGTGCGATAGATTGCTGACGTATCTCCGCCGAAAGCACCACTGAACCCGGACGCCTTCGATTGCAGCAGAATCACCAGCATCAGCAAGAGCGAAACCAATATGATCGCCAAGTAGAACGCCGTTTCCACGCTCCCTAGCCTCCTACTGCCAGACGATGGGCACGTCCCACACCTGCCTCCACAATGCTACAGAACTCGCGGGCATCCAAACTCGCCCCACCGACGAGCGCTCCATCGATATCGGCGAGCGCCAGAAAGTCAACCACATTGGAAGCCGTGACGCTCCCACCATAGAGGATACGGAGTCCCTCGCTGATCTCTGGCCCGAATCGTTCTCTGAACCATGCACGGATCCAAGAAGCGACGAGTTCGGCATCCACGGGGGTAGCTGGGCGACCCGTCCCGATTGCCCATACCGGCTCGTACGCGATGACCAGTCGCGCTACCTGCTCACGCTCGAGATCATTGCACGCGACTGTTATCTGGCGCTCGACCGTTTCTCTCGTCGCGCCCGACTCCCGCTCTTCGAACGTCTCCCCGACGCACAGGATCGGCCGGAGACCGTTCCGCAGCACGGCACGGAGCTTCGCAGCGACCACCGCATCCGTTTCACCGAACAAACGTCGTCGTTCGCTGTGGCCGACGATCACATAGCGACAAAACGGGGCCACCATCTTGGCAGACACTTCGCCCGTATAGGCGCCCTCGTCGAAAGCACTGCAGGTCTGCGCGCCGAGCAAGATCGAACTTCCGTCGAGATGTCGAGACAGCGGCACGATCCAAGGGAACGGTGGAACGAGGACGACTTCGGCGTACTTAACCATTCCGCAACGTGCCTGGATCGCACTGGCTAACTCCAGTGCCTGCTCATAGGTCGTGTGCATCTTCCAGTTACCAGCGATCAGCGGTCTTCGCATCCTCCACTCTCATGCTTCTTCCATGAGCACCGCAACTCCAGGAAGTTCGCGACCCTCCAAGTACTCGAGTGTCGCCCCTCCACCGGTGGAAAGATGCCCAACGCGCTCGGCTAGACCCAGTTCCTGAAGCGCAGCCGCAGAATCACCCCCACCCACGAGCGTGAACCCAGGACATCCGGCGACGGCTTCGGCGATACCTTTCGTCCCCTCACGGAACTCGGGAACCTCATAGACACCCATCGGCCCATTCCAGACCAAGAGGCGGGCATCAGCGATCACCGCCGAGTACGCCTGCACCGTCTCAGGTCCGATATCGTAAACCGCTTGATCAGCAGGGATCGCAGTAACGGGTACGATCCGGCGCTGGGAGACAGCGCTCATCGTTGGTGCGACGATGACATCGCGCGGAAGCTCGACGCGCACACCGCGCGCGACCGCCAGATCGAGAATGCGCTGCGCCTCCGGAACCTTTTCTTCCTCGACCAGTGAGCGCCCGGTCTCGAGCCCCTGTGCGCGCAAAAAAGTATTCGCCATCCCGCCACCGAGCAGGAGCGCATCAGCACGCGGTAGTAGGTTCTCGATCACACCGATCTTATCGGATACCTTTGCGCCGCCGAGCACGAGGACGAACGGTCGCTCGTCGCTGCGAAGGACGCGCTCCAACGCTTGGACTTCCCGCTCCATGAGAAACCCAGCAGCACTCGGTAATAGACGAGCGACCGCAACGACCGATGCATGCGCGCGATGCGCTGCACCGAAGGCATCGTTCACGTAGCAATCGGCCAAGGCGGCTAAGGCTGCCGCGAACTCGGCATCGTTCTGCTCCTCGCGCGGATCGAAACGGAGGTTTTCGAGCATGCCTACTTCACCTGGTTGCAGGAGTCGGGCCATTTCCTGCGCTTCCGGTCCGACGATGTCACGTACCGAGCGAACCGGTTGCCCGAGTAGCGCGCTCAGCGTCGCCGCCACCGGAGCGAGTCGCAAGTCCTCGCGCACCTGCCCCTTCGGTCGTCCGAGATGGGAGCAAAGAATGATCCTTGCCCGCCGCTCGAGCAACCACTGCAACGTCGGTAAGGTAGCCCGGATGCGAGTATCGTCGACAACGCGTCCCCCTTCGAGCGGAACGTTGTAATCGACTCGAACGAGGATACGGCGCCCCTCGACCTCCAGGTCACGTACCGTTCGCAACCGCCTCGCCATCGCTGGACCCCCGCGTCGCCTCGTCATTCTTCCTGGAAACAACCGATCATCATGTAATAGGCAAGATCGGCGACGCGGCAGGAGTAGCCCCACTCGTTGTCGTACCACGCAACCACTTTCGCTAGCGTTCCATCGAGCACCATGGTGCTCAAGCCATCCACGATCGCTGATCGCGAGTCACCGCGGAAGTCACTCGAGACCAGTGGCTCTTCGGTGTAGCCGAGAATGCCGTTCAGTTCGTTCTCCGCCGCCTCGCGAAAGGCCGCATTGATCTCCTCCACTGTGGCTCGACGCGAAAGCTCCACGACGAAGTCGATGACCGACACGGTCGCGACGGGAACGCGCATCGCAAAGCCGTCGAACTTCCCCTTCAACTCGGGTAACACCAGCGCGACCGCTCGTGCTGCACCGGTCGTAGTTGGCACGATGTTCATCGCTGCCGCACGCGCGCGCCGCAGGTCACGATGCGGCGCATCCAGCAGCTGCTGGTCGTTGGTATAGGCATGCACCGTCGTCATCAGCCCACGCACGATGCCGAAGTGCTCGTGAAGAACTTTGGCGACTGGTGCGAGGCAATTCGTCGTACAGGACGCGTTGGAAACGATGTGATGTCGAGTTGGCTCGTACGCATCCTCATTGACACCCAACACGATCGTGATGTCCTCACCCTTGGCAGGAGCCGTGATGATCACCTTTTGAGCTCCCGCTTCCAGATGCGCTCGAGCCTTTGCTGCATCGGTAAACAGACCCGTCGACTCGATCACGAGTTCGACTTCGAGGTCTCGCCAGGGAATCTTCCCGGGCTCCCGTTCCGCGAAGACACGGATCTCGCGACCATCGACCACGATCGAATCCTCGGTCGCGGTCACTTCGCCATCCCAGCGTCCGTACGTCGAATCCCACGCGAAGAGATGTGCGAGCGTCGAGGGAGTCGTGAGATCATTGACTGCGACCACCTCCAGCTCGTCGTCGTATCCCTCCAGGATCGCCTTGAGCACCTGCCGCCCGATTCGCCCGAACCCGTTGATGCCCACACGAACCGCCACAACCCTACCCTCCCGGTTCGACATCGTCCGACGGTCAGCCTCGCTTCTGTGCGATCGCCTCCACGGGCATTCGACCAGCTTCTCTCCCGACTGCTCCAACCAACTGTCGATATCCTCCGGCAAACTCGTGTCCGTGCTTCGCAGCACGCGCCACCGCGAGCAGCGCAGCCGCGAGCTTCGTTGGATCGTGGCGCCAGGGTTGCTCTGGATTGATCACATCCTCGAGGACGACATGCATCCTTTCAGCGAGCTGGTCCAACCCATCGAGCCGAACAGCGAAGACCCCACTCGCTGCGAGTCGTCGAGTCGGCTCCAGATTCGAGTTCACGAGCAGACAGTCCACGAGTGGACCACCAGCATGCCGTTCGAGCGCCTGCACATGATCGACAACCGAAAATCCATCCGTCTCGCCTCGCTGTGTCGTCACGTTGCACACGAAGACCTTGAGCGCAGACGACAGCCGGATCGATTGCACGATCCCCTCGACGAGCAAATTGGGAATCACTGAGGTGAATAAGCTTCCCGGTCCGAGTACGATCAGATCCGCTGAAAGAATGGCCAGGAGGGCCGGCTCGTAGGCCTGTGGGCGCTCCGGATCGAGGAAAATGCGCTGAATCTTTCCACGCTCTCGCCCGATCGCCGACTCCCCGCGCACGACATGCCCATCCGCGAATTCAGCACAGACAGTGATGTTTTCCAACGTCGATGGCATCACTCGCCCACGTACCGCCAGTACGCGCGACGATTCAGCCACTGCTCGCTCGAAGCTGCCCGTCACGTGAGTCATCGCAGCGATGAAAAGGTTTCCGAAGTTGTGTCCGTCCAAGGGGGAGCCCACTTCGGGAAAGCGAAACTGGAAGAGCTCGCTCATCAACGGCTCTGCATCGGCCAGTGCGACCAAGCAGTTGCGGATGTCACCGGGGGGCGGAATATTGAAGTCTTGCCGTAGCCGACCGGAGCTCCCACCATCGTCCCCCATCGTCACGATCGCCGTAATCGCGACATTATGCGCCTTGAGACCGCGCAGTAACGTCGAGAGTCCCGTTCCTCCGCCGATCGCGACGATGTGGAACTCCGGTTCGTCCGGACCGAAACGATGCGCATGAATGATCTCGGCCAAACCTCGCTTGTCGGCGCGCCGATCGAGAAACGGAGCCAACAGTGAACGCGACAGTTGCCAAAAACCGAGCACGATCAGCACGCTCCCCACCGAGATCATCAGGAGTTCCCGATAGGGATGAGGTATGAATTGCAGAGTCACTGCGCGAACCAGACCGGACACCCGTTGAGGGAAGTCGTAGTTGCGGTAGATCCAGGCGAGGCCCATGGCGAGCCCGAGACTCGTCGTCACGACACCGAGTGCGAGCAACAGGATCCATCGCTTGACGAACATTCCCGGGCGCAACCACGTGCGGAGCTTCATCCGTCCCCCGTTTCCCGTCCCGCAACCCCGGGCCAGTATAGCAGCAGTCTCAGACACCGTGCGGCGAACACCGTCAGGGTGCCCTCAAACGACCCAGTGGTCCATGGGCATTGGGTCCAGCCTGTTGCGCACCTGCGCATGCTTCGCGGACCAACTGGTGAGGCACGGCAAGCTTCCCTTGCATCACCCACGCGCAGTTGGTATACTCTATACGGTAAACGGAGCGCCCCGGACAAGTGGGCAATGCCCACTTTAATTTTTGCCCTGGCTGGCGGCCCACCAGCCGGAATCCGGAGCGCGTGACGAAGGGGGGCGATCACGATGAAGAGCGATCTCTACACCGCAATTGCACAGGTCGCTGCCGAACGCGGAATTCCACGCGAGGCAGTCATGGAGTCCGTCCAGCAAGCACTGCGGACCGTGTACAAGAAGACGACGGGCTCCGACGAGGAAGTCGAAATCGAAATCGACGTCAACACCGGAAAGATCCGCATCTTCGCGCCGAAGCGGGTCGTCGAGAAGGTAAACGATCCGCTCAGCGAGATTTCCATCGAGGAGGCGCGCAAGATCGATCCCCGTGCGATCGTTGGGGATATCGTCCGGATCGAGCGCCAGCCGTCCAACTTCGGCCGGATCGCGGCCCAGACCGCCAAGCAGGTGATTCTGCAGCGGATCCGGGATTTCGAGCGCGACACGATCTACAACGAATTCATCGATCGCGTCGGTGAAGTCCTGACTGGCACGGTGCAGCGCGTCGATCCGCGTGCGGTGATCCTGAGCTTCGGCAAGGCTGAAGCCATTCTACCGGCCCGGGAGCAGATTCCTGGTGAGCGGTATCGCCCAGGGCAGCGGCTCAAGGTGTACCTGGTCGATGTTACCAAGGACGCGAAGGGACCGCAGCTTTTGGTGTCCCGCACGCACCCGAACTTGATCAAGCGACTGCTCGAGCTCGAGGTTCCGGAGGTCGCGAGCGGTGCCGTCGAAGTCATGGCGATCGCCCGTGAACCGGGCCAGCGCTCCAAAGTCGCTGTCGCTGCTCGGCAGGACAAGGTCGATCCGGTCGGCGCCTGCGTCGGTGTCCGCGGCGTGCGGATCCAGAGCATCGTCACCGAGCTTTCTGGTGAGAAGATCGACGTGATCGAGTGGTCGTCGGACATCCGCACGTTCATCGCCAACGCCCTGAGCCCGGCCAAGCCGATTACGGTCATCCTCAACGAGGACGAAAAGGTCGCTCGGGTCGTCGTGCCGCCTGAGCAGATGTCGCAGGCGATCGGAAAGGACGGTCAGAACGCTCGGCTGGCGTACAAGCTGACCGGCTGGCGGATCGATATCAAGGATCCAGAGTCGCTCAAGGGGGAAGAGGCGTTGCTCGTTCGCTCGGCAACGAGCTTGCCCGAACTTCCGCCCGATCTCATGGCACTCGGTCGGCAGCCACGCCTCGTTCGCTCGGACGGCACGTTCAGCATCCGGGAACGCGAGTTCGGTCCGCTGCCCAGCGATCTCGTGCTCAAGAGCGTCGACGTGGAAATCGTCAACGGCGTCGTCAACGTCTATTACGATCGCGAACTTCGTGCACGGTACGATTTCGAAACCGGTCGTGAGCTACCATTGACCGATGACGAAACGGCGAATGTCCGTTGATCCCGTTTCTCGTCGAGGAGGTCGTGACGATGCGCGAGCGTCCCGACCAGCGCAAGCGCCGCGGTCCGCGACTCAAGCATTTGCCTGTCCGCACCTGCATCGCTTGCCGCGCGCGAGACCTCAAGCGAACATTTGTCCGTATCGTGCGGACCCCGGAAGGGACGCTCGCCATCGATCCGACCGGAAAGCGGAGCGGGCGCGGCGCGTATCTGTGCCGACGGTTCAGTTGTTGGGAGCGAGCAGCGACCACCGACGTCCTCGAACGTGCTCTCCGAATACCCGTCCCACAGGAGTTTCGGGACGAACTCCTTCGTTGGGCCGATCTACACGTTCGCCGAGACGACGCGCCCGCACCGGAGACACCACCCGAACAGGAGGATCAGCTATGAGCACCAAAGCGAAAAAGCACGCACCCGCACGAAACGATCGGTCGTCGATGACGGCGCAACGGAGCTCGCCGGCTGTGAGTGTCGCCCGCGGCCCCATCGAGGTGGGAAGCGTCATGACGGTAGGCGAGTTGGCCGAGGCCATCGGCGTCAGTGCCGTCGAGCTCATCAAGGCCTTGATACGCCGAGGCGTGATGGCCAACATTAATCAGCAAATCGATTTCGAGACCGCAGCCAAAGTCGCCGCCGACTTCGGAGTCGAACTCGTCGAGCGCACTCCTGAAGCGGTTCACCAGGAAAAGAGCCTGGCCGAAATCGTTCGAGCCAGTGCGCAGGAGCCCGGCGCCGTCCCACGACCACCTGTGGTGACGATCATGGGTCACGTCGATCACGGGAAGACGAAGCTCCTCGATGCGATCCGGCACACGAACGTGGCAGAGGGTGAAGCCGGCGGCATCACCCAACATATCGGGGCGTACCAAGTCGAGGTTCAGGGCCGGAAAATAACCTTTCTCGATACACCCGGCCACGAAGCCTTCACCGCGATGCGCGCTCGCGGGGCGCAAGTCACCGACATTGCGGTCCTGGTGGTTGCCGCCGACGATGGCGTCATGCCCCAGACCCGCGAGGCCGTTGCTCACGCGCGTGCCGCCAACGTGCCCATCATCGTCGCCATCAACAAGATCGATTTGCCAACGGCCAATCCGGCTCGTGTCAAGCAGCAACTCGCTGAGATCGGTGTCATCGTAGAAGAGTACGGCGGTGACGTGCCGGTGGTCGAGGTCTCTGCGAAGCAGCGCCTCGGGATCGAAGATCTCTTGGAAATGATCCTGTTGGTCGCCGATATGCACGAACTCAAGGCCAACCCGAATCGGCCCGCGATCGGAGTCATCATCGAAGCGAAGGTCGATCAGAGACGGGGACCCGTGGCGACCGTCCTCGTCCAAACGGGAACCCTGAAACTCAACGATGTCGTGGTCGCTGGTGCCACGTGGGGACGGATCCGCGCGATGTTCGACGATCGCGGGCGTAAAGTGCGACGCGCGGACCCATCCATGCCGGTCGAGATCCTGGGTCTGGAGGATGTGCCAGAAGCCGGAGATTACCTGCAAGTCGTCGCCGATGAACGGACCGCAAAGGAGATCGCCACACAGCGCGCACTCAAGCGCCGCGCTGAAGCTGCCGAGGCCCGAGTCGTGAAGCTCGACGAGTTCCACAAAGGGCTGGAAACTGGTCAGACGCGAGAACTCCGCCTCATCCTGAAGGCCGACGTGCAAGGAAGTCTGGAGGCGATCCAGAACGCGTTGGCCAAGCTCAACGACGAACTCGAGGGAGTCGGGATCACGGTCGTTCACGCTGCGACCGGCGCCATCTCCGAGTCGGACGTCATGCTGGCAGCCACGACCGGCGCGATCGTCCTCGGCTTCAACGTTCGACCTGATGTCGCAGCCCGCCGCGCCGCCGAGTCCACGGGTGTCGACATCCGATACTACAACGTGATCTACCATCTCTTGGACGAGGTCCGAGCCGCAGTGACCGGACTTCTTGCACCGGAGACACGCGAGGTCATCGACGGCGTCGCCGAGGTGCGCGAGATTTTCCGCCTGCCCAATCGAGCAGTGGCAGCCGGTCTCTACGTCTTGAACGGGAAAGCACTGCGGAACGCACGAGTTCGCGTGATTCGCGACGGCAAAGTCATTCACGACGGTACCGTCGCATCCTTGCGCCGCTTCAAGGAAGATGTGCGGGAAGTTGCTGCTGGCTACGAGTGCGGCTTGACCATCGAAAACTTCAATGATCTGCGCGTCGGAGACCAAATCGAGTTCTATCACATCGAACGTGTTCCGCGCGGGCAGTGATCGTCTGCCCGCGCGGCTCGCTGCGCGAGGGGAGCCAACGATGCCTAGCTATCGACAAGCTCGACTGGCCGAGTTCTTGCGAGACGAAATCGCTGCCATCATTCAACGCGAGCTGCGAGACCCACGGCTCGGCTTCGTGAGCGTGACCCGCGTCGAGATGAGCCCCGACCTGCGCCATGCGAAGGTGTTCGTCTCCATCTACGGGAGCCATGAGGAGCAGGAAGCTGCCCTGGAAGCCCTACGAGGAGCCGCCAGCTTCATACGCCGCCTCATCGCCCCGCATCTGCATACTCGGCATATTCCCGAACTTCATTTCAAACTCGATCGCTCGCTCGAACACGCCGAGCAGGTCGCCCGCTTGCTGAGGCAGATCGAGCAGGAACGGCAAAAGGATGAGTCTGCAGTCGAAAGCGCGTCGGAGAGTGAGTGAAATACTTCCCATTCGAACGAGCGATGCCCGGACTGCCTGGGAACTCCTTGCTGGTTCGCGCACATTGCTCATTGCTACGCATGCCAATCCGGATGCTGACGCAGTTGCCTCCGTGTTAGCGCTCCGGCTCGTTCTCGCTGAACACGTCCAGTCGGCTTTCTGCCTTACCGGCGACGGATTGGTTCCCCCGAACCTCGAGTTCTTGCCGGGAGCCGAAAACCTTCTCCGTGACCTTGCGAGCGTGACCAATCCGCCTGATTGCATCGCCCTCCTCGATTGCGCCGATCCATCTCGACTTGGTCCCCTCTTTCGCCTACACCCTTCGTGGTTCGACGGACACATTCCGATCGTCAACATCGACCATCACGTGACCAATACTCGGTACGGCTCGGTCGACCTCGTCGATCCCGCCTCAGCAGCGACGACCGAGGTGCTCGCACATTGGCTACAGGAACTCGAACAACCGATCGTTCCTGACGTCGCCACCTGCCTCCTCACAGGACTCTACGGCGACACACTCAGCTTCCAAACCACGAGTACGTCCGCTCGCGTCCTCCAGCTTGCCGCTCGCTTGCTCGAAGCCGGTGCGCGGCAAGAGGACATCGTCACTCATCTCTTTCGGAGCAAACCCCTGTCGACCGTTCGGCTCTGGGGTGCTGCGCTGAGCCGCGTCCGGTATGAGCCGCCGTTGATCTGGACCGAGATCACCCAGCGTATGCTGCAGGAAGCAGGAGCCAGTCCCGTTGAAGGCGAAGGGATCGTGAATTTTCTCGTCGGGACTCATGGTACGTCGGTAGCCCTACTCTTTTACGAACAGAGCGAAGGATGGCGCGTCAGCTTGCGCTCGGCTGATGGTTCGGTGGATGTCGCTCGCCTCTGCCAGCGCTATGGGGGCGGGGGGCATCCACGAGCAGCGGGGTGCCGACTTCCCCCGGGCGAAGCCGCCCGACGTTCGTTCCTCGACGATCTCGCAGCACAGGTGAGCGCATCGCTCAGCATCGAACTTCCGTCAGGGTGAGTGACAATGCACGGCATACTCCTGGTGGACAAGCCACGCGGTTGGACATCCCACGACGTCGTGCAATGGGTCCGTAAGCGCCTGCGTACGCAGACTGTCGGTCACGGCGGCACGCTCGACCCGGCCGCCGAAGGGTTGCTCGTCATCGCGGTCGGTATCGCCACGCGCCTCGTTCAGCATGCAACCGAGGCGGACAAAAGCTATGTCGCACACATCGTCCTCGGTACGAGCACGACGAGCGATGATCTCGAAGGTGAACCGCTGGCAGCCTCACCGCTAACCGTGCACCCGCCCTCTCGCCGAGACGTCGACTCCGTACTCACCGAGTTCCTCGGCGAGTACGACCAACAGCCGCCCATCTATTCCGCACTGAAAGTTGGCGGCGTCGCAGCCTACCGGCGGGCCCGGGCTGGTGAGCCAGTGACCCTTGTACGACGCTTGGTGCGAGTCAACAGCCTACGTCTCGTGCAGTATTCCTATCCGGATCTCGTCGTCTCGATCGACTGTGGGAAGGGATTCTATGTTCGTTCCTTTGCCCGCGACCTCGGTGCCCGTCTCGGCACGGGCGCTTACTTGCACGGTCTCGTCCGTACGCGCGTGGGCCGATTCTCGCTCGCTTCCGCTTGGTCGATCGACGCGTTGAATGATCTGCTTACGCCATCATCCTGGCCATTGATCGCTCGTCACCCTGATGAGTTCGTTGCGGAACTCCCGGTTCTGTTGGTTCCTGAACGGGAACTTCGCGCATGGTATCATGGCGCGCCGGTGCGCTGTTCAGCGAGCAGCTTACCCGGCACCACTGCTCGAGCCTACGCACCAGATGGGAACTGGATCGGACTCGCCCAGTTCGACCCACAAAAGCGGTACTGGCAGCCGGTCCTCGTGCATCGCGAGGGGACTGGACGGAGAGGCAAGACGCCCAATGCGGATCGTTCACTCCTGGAGTGACATCCCGGCCGAGTCGCATGTCGTGACGATCGGCAACTTCGATGGTGTCCACCGTGGTCACCAGTACCTCCTCAGAACCGTTCATGAGCATGCGGTGATGCGCGGGCTACCGAGCCTCGCGATTACCTTTGACCCACTACCTCTCGAAGTTCTCGCACCTGAGCGAGCACCCCAACGCCTCTCTCTCACGGATCAGCGTCTTCGCCTCATCCTCGCCTGCGGCATCGATCGTGTGCTTCTCGTACAGTTCGACCACTCTTTTGCTGCGCTCTCCCCGGAAGAATTCGTCGAGCTTCTCGTGCGGTCGACGCGCTTGACCACGATCGTGGTTGGGGAGGACTTCCATTTCGGCCGTGGTCGAACGGGAGACCCGGCTCTTTTGCGCGAACTCGGCCGAACTCATGGGTTCGACGTCATGGTGCTCCCTCGGCTGAGCGAGCTCAGCGAGACGATTTCGTCGACGAGAATTCGCCAGCTGATCGCTGCCGGTGCGGTGCGCGAGGCCGGGACACTTCTCGGTCGGCCGTACGCACTCACTGGGACGGTCGTCGCTGGCACGGGGAGAGGATCCCAGTTAGGTTTTCCCACGGCAAATATCGCTGTCGCCGATCGGCTCATGCTCCCAGGTGACGGGATCTATGCTGCGATCGCTCATCTCTCGGGTAGCTGGCATCCAGCCCTCGCCTACATCGGCAACCGTCCGACCTTTCCTGGTTCTGGTCACGCTGTCGAAGCCTACTTGATCGACCGCACGTATTCGACCTTGCGTGGCGAGACGATCACGGTGTACTTCATCGAGCGGCTCCGACCAGACCGTGCATTTCCGGATGCAGATGCACTGATCGAACAGATGCGCCAAGACGAACGAAACGGCCGAGCTGTGCTTGAAGCAGCAATGGCTGACTGGCCACCATCGCTCGTGCAAGCGCTCCACACGGCACCGGAAGGAGTCGAGGTGATCGATGATCCCGGTTCATGAGCGAGAAGCGTTCGTCGATCTGGTCCTCTCGCGCGGTACGGTCGATGTCGTTGTCCGCGAGCACTTGCGCGCTCGGCTGCTCGGAGACCAGCCGATTCGCGTCAAGCTCGGAGTCGATCCGACCCGACCGGACATCCACCTCGGTCACTACGTCTGTTTTCGCAAACTACGGCAGTTCCAAGCGTTAGGACATCAAGTCGTCGTCATCATCGGTGACTGGACTGCCCGGATCGGCGATCCCTCCGGGCGCTCGTCCCAGCGGCCGATGCTTACTGCAGAAGAAGTACGAGCCAATGCGGAAACGTACCTCGAGCAATTCTTCAAGGTTGTCGATGTGACGAGGGCCGAGATCGTTTGGCAAAGCACGTGGTTCGGCAATTTCACGCTGGAGGATGTCATTCGCCTCGCCAGCAAGTACACTGTGGCCAAGCTACTCACGCGCGAGGACTTCGCGAAGCGCTATGAGGAGGGGTCACCCATCTCCATCACGGAGCTTCTCTATCCACTCCTGCAAGCCTACGATTCGGTGGCGATCCAGGCCGACGTCGAAATCGGCGGTACCGACCAGCTCTTCAATCTCCTCGTCGGCAGGGATATCATGCGCGAGTACGGATTGGAACCGCAGGACATCCTCACCGTACCGCTCCTGGTCGGTACGGACGGTCACCTGAAGATGAGCAAGAGTTATGGCAACTACATCGCGGTCAATGACCCACCAGAGGAAATGTTCGGCAAGATCATGTCGATTCCCGATCATGTCTTAGGCGATTACTTTCGGCTCCTGACCGATATCCCAGACGAAGAGATCGACCGCATGCTCGTCGAAATGAGCGCGGGACGACTCAATCCACGAGATGCGAAGGAGCATCTCGCGTTCGTCATCGTCAGTGACTTGCACTCGCCCGAAGCGGCTGAGCGGGCACGCGACCACTTCCACCGAGTGCACCGGCTCCGCGAAATCCCCGAGCAGATTCCCGAGGTCACCGTGCCGACCCGCGCACGCGTTCTCGATTATGTCGTGCTCGCGGGGTTCGCCCGCAGTAACAACGAGGCACGGCGACTCGTTCAGCAGGGCGGGGTCCGCTTGGACGGACGGCGACTCGACGATCCGGAGGAAATGCTGGAAATCCGCGATCCAGTCGTGCTCCAAGTTGGCAAACGACGTTTTGCGCGCCTCCTGCCACGAGCGGACAGCGCCTGATTCAGTGCTCGAACATGACGATGCTCCGCGCGACGCTGCCCGCGAGCATCGCTTCGAATCCGTCGTTGATCTCCTCCAGGCGAAGTCGTCGAGAAATCAGTTCGTCCAATCGGAGGCGACCGAGCCGGTACAGCTCCAGGAGTCGGGGGATGTCTCGCGGCAAGTTCGCGCTCCCATAGAGCGTCGCCTTGATCGTCTTCTCCGTCCGCAAAAGATCCAACGGGTCGAGCGGCACAGTCGTTCCCATCGGTGTGAGCCCCACGATGACCGTCGTGCCTCCCTTCCGCGTCGCCGCATAGGCCTGCTGGATCGTGTCCGCACGGCCGATCACCTCGAAGGCATAGTCCGCGCCGCGACCGCCAGTGAGTTCCCGAACCACCTCGACCACGTCCTGTTCCCGTGGATCGATGGTATGAGTGGCCCCCAGTTGACGCGCCCAATCTAACTTTTGCGGAACGACATCAGCGGCAATCACTGGACCCGCACCGACCAGGGCAGCACCTTGTACCACGTTGAGTCCGACACCACCGCAACCGATCACCAGAACGCTCTCCCCTGCCCGCACACCGGCAGCAAAGAGTACCGCCCCGACACCAGTCGTCACGCCACAACCTACCAAAGCTGCGCGATCTAACGGAATGTCCGGTGGAAGGGGCAAAAGACCCTGCTCCGGAACGACCGTGTACTCGGCAAAACAAGAGACCCCGAGAACATGGTGCACATCTGCGCCATTCCGGTGAAAACGCGTCGTGCCATCGAACATCCGTCCGGTTCGCCGGATCGGATTACTGAAATCACAGAGAGCTGGACGCCCATTGAGACAGTAAAAACACTGCCCGCAGAACGCACGGAAGACGAACAACACAGGATCCCCGGGTCGGAAACGTGTCACACCCGGCCCAACTGCCTCCACGACTCCCGCACCCTCATGACCGGGCACCGCCGGGAGTGGCGTCTCCAGATCCCCTTGGATATAGTGCAAATCACTGTGACACACCCCGGCCGCCACGACTCGGACCAACACCTCACCTTCCTTGGGTGCATCGACCTCGAGTTCCCAAATTTGCAGCGGCTTTTTGACCTCCGCCAAAACAGCAGCCCGCGCACGCATCGTTTTCGCTCCTTCCCGCGTTCGAGGCCAGTATCGCCCGATGCGATTCAGGAGTCAATCCACTCCACGGTCCTCGTCGGGCGAGGCAAGTGCGCACTGGTAGACGGAGAACGAAGAGGAGACCAGAGTTTTCGTCCTCGATCAGCAGACGACAATCTCCCACTAATACCCTCGCTGGTGATCGGATCGAGGAAAAAGTGATGAACGGTGATAGTGGCTTCAAGGCTCGTTGTCCGTTCGGCGCGAGGTCACTCGACACGAGACGGTTGGACCACTTCCATCATCGCTGCGCAACGATACCCGGCCGAGGCCGGACGCCGCGGCGATGCACCTGCCGGCAACTCGCCGGCGACAGAATGCATGGACACGACAGATAGAACCGTGAGATGTCACAAGACTGGAGGGAGTAAGGAAACGGTGGTACCGAACTGAGCATCGGTACCACCGCCTTTATCACATATGGTGCACTGTAAGATCAAGAAAACCGCGTCGATTGGAGCGGGAGACGGGATTCGAACCCGCGACAACCGGCTTGGAAGGCGCCCCTTCTCCGCTTCGCGACGCGGAATCTTTTTTCAGGGAGGTGCCCCATGACCAGTGTGTATCGGAGCGGCAAGTATTGGGTGGTCAAGGTCTCTGTGTTGGGCAAGTACCGAGTGTTCAAAGGTCGCACCAGAGAGGAAGCTGTTGCCAAGGCGCACCGTTTCCTCGAGGGCGGGCAACCGTTGCCACCCGCAGCATCCGATTCCCCCAAGGAGCTCACCCTCGAGCAGTGGGTGCAGCGTTACCTCGCTCTCGGCACCTGGCGCCCCTCGACGCGTGCCACGTACCAGCGCTGCCTCGAGGCGTGGCTCGATGCCGGTTGCGCCACAACACCGTTGTCCGCGCTCACTCCACTCGCGTTGCGCGAGATCATCGCTTCGTGGACGGACTCCGTCTCCCCTGCCGTCCTCTCCCAGCGCTACCGTGCTCTCCGCACTTGCCTCGAGGAGGCGTGGCGCATGGGCCTCATCGACGAGAACCCACTCAAACGTGTCCCCGCACCACGCGTACCGCGCCACATGCGCGTCATCTGGTCTTCCGAGCAGGCCTCCCGCTACCTCGACACCTGTCACGCTGCCACGAGTGGCCAGCTCAAGGTGCCCTACGCTGCGCATGCCGATCTCCTCGCCTTCCTCCTCCTCACCGGTCTGCGCATCTCCGAGGCACTCGCGCTCACCCGCGAGAGCGTGCTCGAGGAGCACATCCGAATCGAGAGCGCGCTCACTTGGGTCGGTGGCAAGCCGCATCTCTCGCCACCTAAGTCCGACTCGTCTTCCCGCCTCATCCCACTGCCACCACTCGCCAAGCAAATCCTCCAGCAACGCCTCCAGCAGCACCAACACCATTTCGTCTTCTGTACGCGCACCGGCACACCGCTCCGCCGCGACAACATGACCAAACTCCATCACGCGCTCTGCGTGGCGGCAGGAGTACCCCACTGCCGCATCCACGATCTCCGCCGTGTCCATGCCTCGCTCCTGCTCACGGCAGGCGCACCCGTCCCACTCGTCCAGCGCCTCCTCGGTCATAGCACCTCGCGCCTCACCCTCGAGGTGTACAGCTACGTGCAGAGTCTCACGCTCCAGCATCCATTCGGCA